>CAYYAG010000012.1:0-12155 GCA_964470005.1 uncultured Muribaculaceae bacterium | reverse complement strand
GTATGCTTTATCAATCGGTAGTTTTCTTGAAACGGGTTCGCCTGCCTGAACCTGTTTCATACGAATTCGGGATGCAATATTTTTAGCCATGTCAGGATTAAATGACTTCTTGAATAATTTGTCAAATATAGGACCGCTGTATTTTCTCATAGCAAAGAACATTGCAATTTGGGCGGTTATCATTAATACCCCATTTGTCAGGTCTAATGCTGCTACAAATTTTCGTTTTTCTTCCGGAATTTTTTTGTTATTCAAGCTTTGAGTTACATATTTATAGCACCCTACTCCGTCTTTGACGACAATTGAGGATACTGCAGCAATGCCTAAAGCTTTTTCCGGATTAATATTGAACTTATTTTCAGCCCATTGCATAGGTTTGCTTTTTTCACATTTGCCTATTACTTTAGATGTTACGGATAAGATTTTGTTTGTTGTCATTCTTTATCACCTCCGTCCTTCTTTACTCCAGCAAGACGAGGGAATACTAGTTCCATAAATCTTGGATATACCCAGTTTAGGGCATTACATGTTATAGGTAATGTGATACCTACACCTATCAAAATCTTGATGATCTGATTTGGGGCTTTGTAATTGTTTTCTATAAATTTTTTATAAAGTTTTACGGTATCTTTATATATCTTGTCGGTTAACCGTTCAGCGTTTGCATCAAAGGTATTTGTATCATGCACAATTGAATACAATAATTTTTCATTTTGCGGGATATGACATGTATTAATAACATTTGTGATTGTTTTCTGAATTTTATTGATATCTGCCTTTGAAGGATCCTCTATTTTAAGTAGTAATAATTCTGTAATTATTTTGTCAAGTTTGGAATTTCTTAAAGACAGTGATTTCAAATAATTATTTGGATTATATAAATTATCACATGCTTTTTTTATATTTTCAATACGGTTAAATGTCCTTTTTACACGGCTTGCACGTATATCGTCGGGTCTATTTAGTATTTCTTCTATTATTTTTTGAATATCAGGATTATTTTCTTTTGAAAGTGCGTCTTTTAAAATCTTGTCAGTTTGTTTATATAGGGCTTGAAGTTTATTTGCATCTTTTGTATTATTAATTGCCTCTACAGGAATATCCTTGAAAATTTCTTTTAAGTGTTTTTCGTTTTCAATAAGTACATCTGCTCGATGTGAATAAAAAGCAAGACCATTGTTGTCAATTTTTAATTTCTTGGCATCAGATATATAATCGTCAATTTGCTTATTTATAAATTCAGCAATCGTTTTGTTATCTAAAGAGCGTTTTCCTACTTTTATTCTGCCTGTCTCCCGGAAAATATCCGTAACATTTTGAAGTTGCTCCTCTGCTATTTCATCCGCAAGGGTTTTTACCTGATTGTCAAAATCTTTGCGCTGTTTTATAATTTTACCAAAGCCTTCTTTAAATCCAGCCCATATTGGTGGTTTTGTTTTGCCTGCTTTTTTTAAATCATCCTTGACAACAGTTTTTAGATAGTCTTTGTTGTTGAGTGCAGATTGATCCACATTAATACTTAAATTTTTTGAGTACTGATTATCATTGAATATTTTATTTAAAAAATTATCTATCGGTTTTAAGGCTCCTAACTGGAATATTACTGCAAGAACCGCAGAAACTGGCTGTCTCATTGCTGTATATAATTTTGTGTTGGTAACTTCTTCTTTTTGCTCTTTAGATGCACCCTTAGGAGCCCTTACAAAAGGATTAAATCCTATAAATATCGGGGCAACAAGTCCGGTTCCGATTGCTGTTAACAAAATCGAACCAAATTCACCTTTTAGCCACTCAAAACTTCTCAATTTACTTAAAATATTCTTGTTAGGCAATGCATTTGTAATTTCATCTGCGATTGAAATTACATTTCCAGTAAAATTGGTTGACTGCTTGCGTTCTAATGGTCGTGCAAAGGAACGCTGAGACGCATTGTTCGCATTAATCATTTCTACTTTCATACCTGCATACCTTCTATATATATATAGTGTCGAACAAAATTAAAATTGCCATATCTGCTCAATTTATTAAGTTTTGTAAATAACAACTGTTATTATTATTTTAAAGCAGAATACGTATTATTAACTTTTATTCCCTAATCTTTCCCAAAAGGGGTTACATATTAATTATACACCATAAAGGACAATGTCAAGCAGCACTTGCAAAAAAAACAGGAAGTTATAAAATATATAAAAAAGGAATATAGTATGTTTAAAAATAAATTTGTTGCTGTTATAAAGGGGTTTTTAACCTCGTCCAATACAATAAAGATTTCTGCACTTGCAGGTTTTACATTTCTTATGACTGCTGTAATAGCATCGCAAAACTATTTTTTTCAGAATATTATTGAAAATGGTATAAGCAAGCGTGATATTATTGCTCAAAAAACATTGACTGTTGTTGATGTGAAAAGAACCGAACAGCACCGTAAGGAAGTTGCATCAAAAGTAGAGCCGGTTTTAACTGCGGCAGAAGATGAATTTATCAAAACAAACCTTGTGACTATGGAGAATTCTATAGTACAGATTAGAAAAAAAGATATTGATAATAAAGTCAAGCTTGAAGAATTAGATACCCTTTTGGATCTGTCAGCAAATCCTAAAAAAGAATTTATTACAACGTTTTTACTTAAATCGGATGACACAAGCCTTTATGATGTTTTTGAAAAGGCAAACATGACACTTGATAAGATTCTGAGAGTTGGAATAAGTGAAAGTGACTATGAAAATAATGATATTCATCTGCTGGTGCACAATAATATGGCAGCAAATGCTTCCAGAAGCCAGATGTCTATAATAAGTGTACTTTTGGAACAGATTATTGTACCTAACCTCGTAGTTGATGACTTTGCGACAGAAATTGCCCGCAAAAATGCCATGAATTCTGTCAAGCCGTATGAAATTATTTTTCAAAAGGGCGATAAAATTCTGTTTGAAGGAGAACCGGTTACCCGATTGAAACGTGATGCGTTGCGACAGGCGGGTTATAACGTATATGAGCTTAACTGGCAGGGGCTTTGCGCTATTTATATTCTTGTATTACTCTCAACAGTTATGTTTCTGGGATACATGAAGTTCTTTGAAAAGAAGTTTTTAGAAAGAAGTTATCTTGCAATATCAGCTGTATTATCAGTAATTATAGCTTTAATTGTTGCGGTTATACCCACCGGATTCTCGCCGTATATCTTGCCAATACCTGCTTATATGATAATGATGTCAATATTTTTGAATACACGCGTGGCGTGTATTGCTACCATAATTCTCACTGCGGTTTTATCGGTAGGAGCTCAATATGATATTCAGTGGCTTATAACGTTTACCTTGCTTGCGGTTGTTTCTATGATTGCTATTTCAAGAATAAGATATTCAAGACGTTTTGATTTGATTAAAACAGGTTTTCATATTTCTGCTGCGGGTTTGTTAATACTTTTAAGCATTTATTTTTTGGAAAAATGTCTTATTGATGTAAGTAATATTTTAATTGTTCAAAACAGTGTACTTTTGTTTTTAAATGGTATATTAAGTTCTATAATAGCCTTGGGACTTTTCCCTGTGTTTGAAAGTTGGTTTAAGATTATAACACCATACGGCCTTGCAGAACTTGCGGACCATAACCAGCCTTTATTAAAGCGCTTGCAGTTTGAGGCTCCAGGGACTTATCATCACAGTCTTATGGTGTCTAACCTTTGCGAGGCTGCAGCTGAAGCCATAGGGGCTAATCCTATTCTGGCGCGTGTTGGAGCTTTTTATCATGATATAGGAAAGTTAAAAAGACCGCTGTTTTTTGTGGAGAACCAGTCGTATTTTGGGATTGAGAATCCGCATACCAAGCTTAATCCGCGATTAAGCAAGATGGTAATTACAGCACATCCTAAAGATGGGGTAGAACTGGCTAAAGAATATGGCCTGCCGCCAATTATTCATAATTTTATTTTGCAGCATCATGGTGAAGGACTTGCGAGTTATTTTTATAATCAGGCTGTTCAAGAGGAGGGAATTGAAAACGTTAAGGAAGAACAATTCCGATACACCGGACCAAAACCTAATACAAAAGAAACTGCTATTTTGATGATTGCTGATGCGGTAGAATCAGCGGTTCGTTCGCTGAAAAATCCTACGCCCGAAGAAATTGAAAAAATCATTGATAAAATTATTGTTGAACGGCTTAATGATACCCAGCTTGCGGATAGCCCTTTAACCTTACACGACTTGAAAGTTCTTGCTGCCACCTTCAGCAGAATTTTACGTGGCATGCAGCATAATAGAATTAAATATCAGGAGAATATTGCGGAAGAATTTGGTAAGAGCAAAATAGTTATGCCGAATAAGATTCTTGACGAAGACCTTGAGAATAAGATTAAACAGCTTGAAAACCGCAGTGATGAACCAAAAGATGAAACCTAAGATTAATATTTTTACGGAAAATATATCGGAAAGCTTTGAGATTAATGAAAAAAAATTCATCAATCTTGCAAAAAAAATCTTGCGGTTTTACTTATCGGAAATTTTTGATAAATCATGCCTTGCTGGGTGTGATTTTAATACGATTACTTTTGATATTCTTTATACTGATAGTGCTAAAACCCATGAAATAAACCGTGAATACAGGAATAAAGATTATCCCGCGGATATAATAACATTTGCTATATTCGCGGACAGTGAAGAAAAATTTATTTTTGACGGAGATATTAACCTCGGGGAGATTATTATTGCACTTGATAAGGTTCAGGAAGAAGCCTTTAGGAAAGGAGTTGCTTTTGAGCTAGAACTTGCATTTTTGATTAGTCACGGGATCATGCATCTTTTGGGATTTGACCATATGACAGAAGAAGATTATAATTTTGTTGTGGAATTACAGAATAAAGCACTGGAAGGCATAGGGATATGACAAAATATAAAGCACAAGGATTTTCTAATACATTTAAAAATGCAAGAAAAGGTTTAAGACTTGTTTTGAAGAGTGAAGTTAATATAAGAGTTCATTTTTGTACAGCTCTTTTGATTTTGATATTTGCGGTTTGTCTCGGGTTTTCAGTCACAAAAATTTGCGTACTTTTGCTGACTATTTCTACCGTAATCTGTGCGGAAATGGTTAATTCTGCAATTGAATTTGCGCTTGATGCAGTATTTCATAACAAATATTCCAAGCTCGTAGGTATGGCAAAGGATATATCTGCCGGTGCAGTTATGTTTACCACTGTTATTGCTGTTTTAATAGGTCTGCTGTTATTTGTACCTGCAATTTGGGATTTGTTTTATTAAAAATTCGGTGAGCTATTCTTTTCCGGGTAATATTTAAATTGTTCCGTAAAAATATAGTTGGACTTGAAAATTTAATACTCTAAATAGATTTTTTTGCTTTCTGCCATAGGTTATCAAACTCTTCAAAAGTGTATTCATCAAGGGGTTTTTCCGCCAACTCCTCCATTTTGCGGAAGCGTTGTTCAAACTTCTTATTTGATTTTAAAAGTGCCTGTTCTGCGTCGATATTATTCCAGCGTGCAAGATTTACAATCGCAAACAAAATATCTCCGAGTTCTTCTTCCATGTTGTCACTGTCATTTTCTTTGCAGGCCTCTTTAAACTCATCAAATTCAGAAAAAATACAATTGTAAAGCGATTTTTCATCAGGCCATTCAAATCCTTTTTTTACTGCTCGTTTGCTGATTTTTTGTGCACTCATCAATGCTGATTGTGCTTTAGAAATCCCATCCATGGCTGATTTGCGGTGCGGTTTTTCTTCAGCCTTAAGCTTGTCCCAGTTGTTAAGAATTTCATCGGTCGAATTTACAATGATATTTCCAAAAACATGCGGATGACGGTGGATTAGTTTATCCTTAATGCCTTTTGCAACATCTTCAATATTAAAAAAACCTTCTTCTTGCGCAATTTGAGCATGAAGAACTACCTGTAAAAGCACATCGCCCAATTCTTCTCTCAGATGCTTCATATCATTGCTGTCAATAGCATCAACGGCTTCATAAGCCTCCTCAAGCATATTTGGACGAAGCGACTTGTGTGTTTGTTCTCTGTCCCACTGGCAGCCTCCAGGTGCTCTTAGGCGCCTGATTACATCTATTAATTGTTCCAAATTTTCATATCCCATATTCAAATCTTATCACAAATTGCAACTAAAGTTTAGATTCTTTTTTGAAGAATACACCAAAAGGTGGATTTCATATTCGGTTAGTATGATATTCTTAAGATGTGAATAGTAAAGAGAGAGGTATAAATTAATGGCAATAATTGCAAAGATTGGTCAGGTGCTGAATACCCCGATTAGTATTGGTAAAGCCGTAAATCATTCATCAAATCCGTTTGCGGCATCAACTTTCAAAGGTAATGTTTTGACGGCTGATGTGTTTGAAACAAAAGCAGCAAAACCGTCTTTAAAAGACAAATTAAAAATGAGTGCTTTGGTTGGATCCCTCGGCGATGCATTCCCGACTTTCCGTAAAGGTATTGAATCTGTTGCTGCATTTGGAAACAGAATGAAGGATGGTTTTTCATCTGCAATGAATAAACTCAATGAAATAGGTTCAATAGAGTTGACTGTCGATTTTGCAGGTGCCGGTCGTGCAATTAAATCAGGTTTTGCATCTATTGCTGATAACTATAGTGTTCAAAAACTTAAAAAGCAGGATGTTTCATCACTTGAAGCTATGTGGAAAGATTTATCAGGATTAAATATTGCTGCATAGAGGAGGTTAAAAATGAAGGATAATAAAATAAGAAAAATCAGAAATATAATTGAAGCTTTATGCTTACATACTGATGCTGATTCAATAAGAGTCTTGGAGCAAATGGGTACCAACTCTTCCGACGATGAAATAAGAGAATTAACCGCCCGTGCTCTTGTTAGAAAAAATAGTCATGATGCACTTGCGGTAACTATAACAAATAAAGGTAAAGGCATCAATGATATGTCAACTGTTGTTGCCATGAGCACAATTAACGAACTTTTAGCTCTTGAAAATAAAGACGAAGCAATAAAGGTTTTGACAGATACAATTGAAATGCATTCAGACGAAGAAGTCAGGGAAAATGCACGTTCTGTAAAAGCGCTTATGGCATTAAGTTAATATATAAATTTTCCGTAACAGCCGGTATCTTATCAGATGCCGGCTGTTCTGCATTTAAATAAAAAAGTCTTGAATTTTTCATCAAGACCCAATAAATCACATTTACCAAACTTATCCTATTTCCTAATTGTTACTTAGCACTAATCTGAATGTTGCTAAATTCTTTATTGAAAGCATAGCGTGTTTGTTATGCTGTTCATGTGCCATATTAAAAATACGAATTATACGCTGAATTTCTTCCAAATCTTTTCTGGATTCGATTTTATAAACATTTTTAATAGGGTCAGAAACCACTGACATCATTGTATTTAACTCTTGTTCTTTCATTTGGATTTCCTCTTTCCAACCTGTATATTTATATAAAGATTTTTAGTGTATGGAAATTGCCTTTTGGGATTATTCGTCTGTTACATTTGTTAACAAAATTATAATCCCGTAAGTTCTTTAAGTGCGCGTCTATGCCAGTACATAATTTTTTCTTTGTATTTAAAGTCTTTTTCTTCCTCAAAGTCGTCTTCAAACTCAAAAAAATCTCGAATTATTTCAGACCATTTCCATTTTTCAAGATATCTATACACAAGGATTTTTCTGTACTGCCATTTTTTTACACGGGCAATTTCTTGTTTTATTGTTTCGTGTTCCGGAATTAGCCAGGCTTTGTATTCATCTATTTTATGATTAATTTTTTCAAGAGAGATTACGTAATATTCCTGCTCGCTTGTCTTTCGTGTTTCTCCTGTGCTAACCTTGATTTTTGTATAATCCGGACTTTTTAAAGAGTCTATGCGTTCTTTTAACCGTTCTTTTTTCTTGAGTAAAAAGTCTAATTCTTTAACTATCTCAGTATAATCATTTAGTCTTTCTGTACTTATTGTCATAGATTTCCCCTAATTTCTCCTTGTTATATATTTTGATGTATAAGCCAGATATATTCTTTCTGTGCGCCTAAGACACATTATTGTTTTGCAGTAATTCTAGACAGTATTCGTATTCCTCCATGCTAATGCAGCCGTTTTGAAATATTTCATTTACGTCAGAAAGCGTAAAATCCCCGTCAAAGACCCGTTTTTCCGCCTCGCTAAAAAAATAATTATTATCCAGCCGTAAAAAGTTATCTTCCGCTGCCATAATTGAAGTTTTTGTACCAGTAATCTAGTGTACCATCTCTTTCCATAAGCCGGATATCCTCTGCAGCCAGCAAAAATGATGGTATACCAATTTTGCCATCATTAATTTGGTCATAATAACTAATTAGGCGTTTTCGTAAAATTTCTTTTTTCTCTTTTTTGTGCATTAACTGCTGTATCATATTATCTCCTCTCATTTGTCTTTAAAAAAACGGGCAAATGCCCGAGGTTGGGAATGTAAATGATTTGTAAATTTTTTTACAACAAATATATCCAGTCAGGTGATAGCTAACGGTATTTGTTGTATTATAATATTGTTGGAATTCAGGCTTTCGTTAGCTTGTAGTAAAGTCTGCCGGGTACTGTCACATATTCTTTTTAATAGCACAAGTATGTATCCGGTTTCGTTATTGGAGTTTTTATTGTAAATTTCAGTTGTCTTCATACTTCTATAATAACGTAAAAGTGGACATAAGTCAACAACAATGTAGTAAAAATCAACAAAATGTATTATAAAAGGTAAAATATGAAATATGGTAAGCTTTTAGATACTTTACAAAACTTAATAGGTTTTAGGCCAAAACAGACTGATTTGTGCGAAATATTACAGATTAAGAAGGGCGCAATGTCTGCTCGAGCTACTCGTGACAGTGAATTTACGGATAATGAAATTGCGCTTATTGAGGCTTATTACGGTATAGAACTCACATCAGAGTGTATAGATTTGGAATATATCCAGGTTAATCCTTCTTGTGGAAATGGAACTGTACTTTTGGCAGATGCAGATGTCACACCTGTAAAAATAGGCAGAGAAATTATATGTAATTTATGGAAAATTCAGCGCCCATCGGATTTGAAGTTATTTAAAGCTTCCGGTGACAGTATGGAAAACATTATTGAAGACGGAAATATTTTACTTGTCGATACTTCGCGTCATGACTTTAATAATGGCGGAATATTTGTTCTGACAATAAATAATGAATGGTATGTAAAGCGTTTGAGATTAAGAATTACAGGTGAATTGGATATTATTTCTGATAATACAAAATATCCAATGGAAACAATATTGCCTGACAGTAATGTTGAAATAACAATTGTCGGCAGAGTTATAAAGAATCTTTCGCGTGGTCTTTAGCCGGGATTTATTTAATATCTAAAACCATCGGCTTTCATGCGGTCAATAACCTCGTGTAATTGTTCGTCAGAACATACATAAGAAAGCCTGAAAAATCCTTCTCCGCATTCACCAAAAGCTGTTCCCGGAACAACAACAATACCGGATGTTCTTAATAAATCTTCACAAAATTGAAATGAAGTTTTATATTTCCTTGGTATCGGCATCCAAAGATAGAATGTAGTGTGCGGAACATTTGACATATCCCAACCGAGTTCAGTGAAGCCTTTTACCATAATTTCCTGTTTTTGTTTATATCCGAGATTGCCTTCTTTTATATAATCATCGCCTTCTTTTGAATTCAATAATTCTGCACAAGCCTTTTGCAAGGCTTTAAAAATTCCATTATCAACTGTGGATTTACCTTTGCCGAGACGCTGTACAACAAATTCATTTCCACAAACCCACCCCAGACGCCATCCGGTTATCGCATATGGTTTTGAAAAACTGTGGAATTCTACTGCAATGTCTTTTGCACCTTCAAGTTCAAACACGCTGAAAGGTTTTTCATCTTCACTAAAATATAAATCAGAGTATGCCAAATCAGATATCAAAAGAATCTTGTGTTTTTTGCAAAAATCAATTGCCGACTGAACATATTCTCTTGTTGCGCTTACTCCAAGCGGGTTATTCGGATAATTTATGATAAGAGCTTTTAGGTTTTCCGGATTATAGCCTTCTTTAAGGAATTTTTCATACATTTCGTCAAGATTCGGCATATAGCTGTTTTCTGCCGTCAAAGGTAAGTGATATGCTATACCGCCTGCGCATTGTATAAATTGAAAATATGATGCATAGCAAGGATCCGGCACCATAATGATATCTTTATCATTATCCTTTTGGGTAATCAAAAATCTTATAAGGTTTGCAATCCCCTCTTTTGAGCCGACAAGAGAGAAGATTTCCTTATCCGGATCCATATCAACACCAAAGCGATTTTTCATACGTACAGCAATTGCTTTTCTAAAATAGTCTTCGCCTCTAGGGGTTGAATATGTGTGTATCCCGTCCTCATCAAGAATTTGTTTAAGCTTTTCAATAATCGCTTTGGGCGGGTTCGCTGTCGGAGCACCCATTGATAGAGATATAGGGGCTCTGTTTTTAGCGGTTAATTCGGGTTTTAACCTTGCTGTTTCTTCTTTCAGCTTAAACATAATATATGTATCCAAAGACATTACATCCTTGTTAAACAAATTCTCTTTAAAGTTACTCATTATTTTTTCCTTCCATCATTTTCATAGGGCCATCTAAAGATGCGGTTACAAATTGTCTTGTGTATTCGTTGTCCTGTTTAAGCATCTCTTCGGGTGTACCTTCAAAAACTATTTTCCCGTTATAAAGCATAACAACCCTGTCGGCGGTGCGGGTTATAGTGGACATTTGGTGTGTTACAACAATAGATGCTGCATTTGTTTCTTCTTTTAATCTTACAATATAATTTTCGATAAGTGTTGATGATATCGGATCCAGTCCTGCAGTCGGTTCGTCATAGAGTATTGTATTAGGTTCGGTAACAATTGCACGCGCAAAGCTTACGCGTTTTTGCATTCCGCCTGAAAGCTCTGATGGGTAAAGCCTTTCAATACCACTCAGGCCAACCAGCTCAAGCTTTTGAGATACGATTTCTTTTATCTGTTCTTCTGTGAACTTTTTTCTCAAGTCCCGTCTTTCATGTAAAGCAAATGCAATATTATCAGCTACATTCAAAGAGTCAAAAAGTGCTGAATACTGGAAAACCATTGCTATATCACCTTTTGATGTTATAATTTCTCCGTCATCTTTTTCAATAAGTCCGCAGATAAGTTTTAAGATAGTGCTTTTCCCCGAGCCGGAGAATCCAACAATCGCAAGAGTTTCTTTGTCATTGACTTTAAATGAAACGTTATCAATGACGGTTTTATTACCAAATTTTTTAACCAGATTTTTAACTTCAATACTCATAATATATGCTTTCTATTTTATTAAAAGAAAAATGCAATTGCAAATATCATATCCCAGATTACTATAGATACAAAAGACCAGACAACGGCTTTTGTAGTTGCCAGTCCGACTCCTTTTGCTCCACCAGAGGCATAGTATCCGCATGAACAGCTTATCAAAGCTATAGTTCCGCCGAAAAATACTGCTTTTAAAAGGCTTACCCATAAATCTTTCATGTATATTCCAAGCCATGCGGAATCAAAATATGCCATATAGCTTAATCCTGCGAATAAATCAGAGGTAATAGCACCTGCTACAACTCCGACGGCAGCTGCAATTATTGTTACAAATGGCATCATTATGACGCCCGACAAAAAACGTGGCACGAAAAGATGACATATAGGATCAACTTTTAAAACTTCAATTGCATCAATTTGTTCAGTAACACGCATTGTAGCAACTTCGGATGCAATTGATGAGCCAATCATTGAAATTATCGCAAATCCGGACATTATTACAGCGACCTCTCTTACAATAAGAATTGACATCATCATGCCTATAAAATTCCCCCCGCCCTGTTTTACCATCTCAAGTGCTACTTGTGATGCCACAATAATGGAGGTCATTCCGACTATTGTTAACGTTATTGGCAATGAACTTACGCCAAACCTTGAACACTGATATACAAGCTCTTTTCGGTCAATTTGTCCTTTTAATATGCATTTGAGAACATGCATCCCGTTTTCAGTAATTTTCCCAAGCGTATCCACAAAATCATAAAAGGTGTCATACAAACCGGTGAAAATTTTGTATGTGGCAGATTGTTTTAAGTATTTTTGCAGTGTCCCCATACCTT
>CAYYAG010000011.1:23030-45696 GCA_964470005.1 uncultured Muribaculaceae bacterium | reverse complement strand
TGGAGGAGGAGGTGGGATTCGAACCCACGGAACGCGTGAACGTTCGACAGTTTTCAAGACTGCTCCAATCAACCGCTCTGGCACTCCTCCAAACGATTTTTCGGATACTATTTATTCTACTTGCGCAAAAAATTTTGTCAAGTATTATCAGGGTTTTTCGTTTTTCTGCAATGCCCGTTCTTCTTTGACCTGTTTAAATGCTTCTTTATACTTCATTTTCAAATCCGGATGTGCGTTCCAAAACTTTTTATAGAAACCTTTCTTAATCCTTCTCTCTTTTGAAGTCATCTGGCTTTGAGATAGGTCTTTCACAATCACCGACCTTATATAAGAATCCTGTGATTTGGCAAATTCCGACATAGCATTTCTGATTTCAGGAACTTTTGCCCAAACAGCAAAATCAAAATCACGGATCTTCTCTCTACGCTCCGGATGAGACTTATCATACTCAATCATCCTTTCAGAATGCGCTTTTCTATACTCAGGTGTTTTACAAAACTGTGCAGCATGTTTATTTTTCTTATACATCAAGTCCGGATGAGATGCATTCCAAGCCGTGGTTTTTGCCGCTATCAGCGCACGCCCCTCCGGATCAGATGACATTAGTAAAGTCCTGTAATTAGAACCATAATTTACAAAACCGATTTTCTTTAAAATCCAGCCGAGTCCGCCTCTGCCGGCAAGACCAAGATCCCGCGCAATTTCATCCTGAGGCTTTAACTTTGCCCAAACATCTTGCAAAAGCTTTAATGATAAATTATTTTCCAGATTACCGTTCATTTTGAGCTTTTTTATATTTCCACTGTTACGCTGAAAAGCACTACTCGCTTCTTTTATTCCACTAAATTCCGGAAATATTTCTTTTACTTCATCAAGTGTTTTGCATTCTAAAAGCGGTGCATAAATATCTTGATGAACCTGCTTTAATGTAGGCATCTCCGATGATCCGGATTGTACTATTTCTATAGCCTTCTTACTCACCCGTTCGGGTAAAAGGTATGCACGATTTTGCAAAACGTAATTCAAATCTATAGACTTTATCCCTTCAAAAGACACTCGTTTAATGCTTTGAGGGCTTGAATAATATGTTTTATCGTATGATTGTATTCCTCTAATATACATATCCGATTTAAATCCCCTGAATATATAAATTTGCTACATGACAATCTACAGACTTAACATTTATTCATCTTTAAGCTTTCTAAACAAACTAAATGTTGTAATATTTTTTATTTTCATGCTAAGATTTAACCATACACTAAATTTAAAGGAGAAATTAAATGAAAACATACGAATTGCTGGCTATATTCAAACCGAATTTAGATGCAGAAGAAGTTGAAAAAATGATTTCAAAAATCAACGATACAATTTCCGAGTTTGGCGGAAAAGTTGAATCAACTGATAAAATAGGCAGAAAAAAATTAGCTTATGACATACAAAATTTTAGAGATGGATATTT
The DNA here is from genome assembly GCA_964470005.1 of uncultured Muribaculaceae bacterium. Taxonomy (GTDB): domain Bacteria; phylum Cyanobacteriota; class Vampirovibrionia; order Gastranaerophilales; family Gastranaerophilaceae; genus SIG32. The sequence goes on along the minus strand of CAYYAG010000011.1, from coordinate 44,237 downwards.
TACCTCCATGGTAATGGAATTACCGGGTGATAAAGTTGCAGAATTCAAAAGACAGTTACGTTTGAATGACAATATTTTAAGAACAATGTTTTTAGAAGTTTCCAAAAAAGCAAGCGTGTAGGGGTTAAGAAATGTCACTCGCAAAATCAATTGTCACAGGAACAGTTTATAGAGCACCGGAAAAACGCTTCACCCAGAACAACATTGCGGTATCTGCGTTTGTTCTTAATATAGGTGAAAGAGATGAAATATTCATCAGGGTAGTTTCAAGACGCCAAGCGCTTGAAGAAATTATTGATAATATTGAAAAGGGCGAACGTGTTCTTGTTGAGGGCAGACTTCAAACTGCAACTGTTAAAATGGATGACGGTTCTGAAAAAAGAATCTATGAAATAGATGCAAATACTATTGAAAAATTAGGTGAAGGTGCAATGGCACCAAGCTCATCTAAATTTGGAACAGAAGAAATAGTCAAATTCGAATCTGATGATTTATCAAATGAATTAATCGGAGAAGATGAAATTCCATTCTAAAAAGTAAATCAGCCGGCAACGGCACAATATAGACAGGTCGAGCGTCAAATGACGCAAAATAGAAAGGTAAATTAAAACAAAATGGCAAAACAAGATATCTCAAAAGATAAAAAACGTAAAAATTGCAGTCTTTGTGCAGATAAAGTAACCGAAATTGATTACAAAGATGCTGCAAAGTTAAAAAGATACTTGACAGAAGCAGGAAAAATCATTCCGCGTCGTATCACAGGCAACTGTGCAGAACACCAGAGAATGATTGCTAAAGCTATCAAACGCGCCAGAGAAGCTTCTATCATTCCTTACGTTTTTGATTAATTAATAACATAATAAAAAACATTAAAGAATGGAGCCCGCCGAATTGGCGGGCTCCATCAGGCAAACGAACTTTTTAAACTACTGGGTTGATATCTTTCTCTTATAAATAAGGAAAGTTTTTGCAATTAGGCTGACATAGACCGGCTCATCACCTTTATCCTACCAGCCTGCTTGCACTATTCATTACAACCGAAAGCAATAGTAACGTGTTCTCTTGGATTTACGGCAGATATTTTATATCCGCGAGGGTCAACAAGGTAAGCAAATTCGTCGCCTGTTGTCTGGAATAAGCCCATTGTACCTGACAATGCTGTTCTTGTTACATCAACAGGGGCTTTAACAGTTTCCCATAATCCGTCGCCAAGGTTACGTGCAGCTGCACCAAATTTACCCTGGAATACATGGCCTAACATATAACCTGCATCATTAGATACGTTTTCTACAGCGTTACCTAAGTTAGTTACAACACCGCCAACTGTTCTGCCGGCAACACCAACTAATGAACCTGCCCATGTAAACGGCATTTCCACAAGTCTTGCCACCGGATTTACATTTTTAGATTTATTAATTTGTGCGCTTAAGATTTGTTTTGGTAACTTGGTTTTGCAATCACCATTTTTAATATCAGTAAATGCAAGCTTTAAAGCACCCTTGTCACAGCCGGAAGGTCTGATAACTTCAACAACCTGACCGGTAACTGTAGATCCGCAAGGATAAGTTACACCGTTAATTGTAACATCTTCAAGAGTATTAGCTCTGAAGTATTGACCTACGTGAGATGATTTTGCGGTTAACTGGTCTATCATTTCAATTTGAAGTGTAGGAATCTTAACGATTTCTTCTTCCTGAACAAAAGCGTTTTTATCTACAGGGCAAGCCGGACAAATGGTGTTTGCTGTTTTCGGGTTAGTGTCATAACCCAACGCAACACGAACTGTCTGCATCATGGAAGCTACATCCGCACGGGAAGCATTTTTATTCGGCATAATCATATTAGGATTAGGTGAATCTTTTAATGCACCGTTTTCCAATGATTTTGCTACAGGTATTCTTGCCCATGTTGGAACAGATGCGCCATCAGCATATTTACTTAATATTTCATCAGCTTTACACTGGTCAATATCACAGGTCATACCTTTTGCAATAGATGCTAAAGCTTCTATCCTTGTTACATAATTGTTAGGTCTGAACTGACCGTTTGGATAGCCTTTTAACAGGTTTTCATCAACTGCTTTTGCAATTGCTGCATTAGCCCAGTTTCCGCGCGGAACATCTGTAAACATACCTTCACGTTCAAGGCCGCAGGAATCAAGGTTAAAACCTTTAACTAACATAGTTGCAAATTCTGCACGTGTAATACTTCTATTAGGTTTAAACATACCATCCGGATAGCCGACAACAATATCATTCATTGCTAATTTGTCAATATCACATGCTGCCCAGTGGCTGTTAGGAACATCCGGGAACATGCATGCGCCCGAAAAACCTGCGGCAGCACCCGTTGTTTGATTTGCAAACGGTTTCAAATCAAAAGGGACAAAAGATTTTTTTATCGCTTCAATTGAATTTGAGGATTGGAAGTCAATCGGACAATTGTTACCATCCATTGTTGCTTCGTTTCTGTTTACTGAAACACCGTTGTTAATTGTAGGTAACTCATTCAAGCAAGGCATCTGGGCAGCAGCACCGGTAATATTACCGTCTGTTGCAACAGTTACACCGCTAATGTTAGATGACAATCTGCTTGATGAACAGCCTTTCATAGCTGTTTCTGTTGAAAAGATTGAGTTAGCAGGTTCACCTACATAGTTGTTCGTACCGTAGATTGCCTGAGGATAACCGTAAACCTGTTTCATTTGAGCTTTATCAGGTTTTCCTGTTTGAGGACACAATGCACATGCCGGAACAGCCGGTTCATCACAACTTATTTCGTCAGGACAACCGCAATCTGCTTTTTGTCTTTCGCATGAATTGCAAGGTGCAGGTTTCTGGCATTCACAATCCGGTAATGCCTTTTTGCAAGAATTGCATCTTGATGACTTAGTTTCACACGGGCAAGCCCCGCCTGTTACTACAGGCATTTGTTCTTCAATCGGACATGCAGGCCCTGTTACTGTCGGTAACGGCTCTGCACACGGGCAAGCCGCCATTGCTTGATTCAAGGAACACGTTGCTATTCCAACGGCAATTGCAGCTGCCACAGTAAGTTTTTTAATAGTCATTTTTACCTCCTTGTGTTTGCGGGCTTTTACTCGAAAAACCCCAAAAGTTAAAAAACAAACTTTATACCAAATTATGTACTTCTTTCAACATCAGAAACATTGCCAAAAGCGGTTATTCACTCAGGCTATTTGGTTTTTTGTTAAAATCCATGGAGGTAACAAAATATTTCTCAAAATTATGAAAATTTTAAAAACAATGTTGAAATATCTATTTCCAAAGCATCAACTATTTTTTCAAAGAATTTCAACATACAGACAATAATCTTGATTTTTCGAGGGAAACCTGAAGCTTAATAACAGCCTCATATTCTGCCCAGAATGTTTCTTTCACAATTAAAATCAAGGAAGATTTTGGGCGGTATAAAGCTTGATGATAAAAAAGTTCTAGTCGCGGCAACTGAAATGAATACGGATGAAGAAATTGGATTATACGTAAAAAGCCTCTCTTTTATGAGAGACTTTTTACTAGCCTGGCTATTTATATTTCTAATTTACTGCACTGTTAATAGCTTTAATACCATGTCCTAAGAAACCAATTCCTGTGAATTGACTTAGAACTAATAACTCAGGATGTTCGTCAATTGTTTCCATTGCCTTTTTAAAGGTATCTCCAACTAGTCGCATATTATCTCTATGAACTTCCCCAAAGTTTTCTTTTACCTGCTTTCCTGCATCATAAATATTTTTACCTTTGACTAATTCTTTTCCAAAAGTTATGACGCTTGTTTGCCACGGGAAATATGTTACTCCAACTCTTTTGAGTATACCCGGTCTTTTTGCCTGTTGAGTGTTGCTTACTGCTTCAATTCCATTTCCCATAATTTTCCTCCTCGTTTTTTAAAGTAAAATTTTGTATCCCCTATGAATTACTAAAAACATTTTGCGTGAAAAAAGTGCGTTTTTTGATAACGCACTTTTACAATTCTTAATAATTTTTGATTAGCCAACATCACGAATAAACATGCCTTCAGTATCTTTAGGAACAATTACCGTAAATCCGAGCCAGTCTTTTTTGAGTTCATAACCTTCGGGAACAGTTCTTGTCCCTGGATAAAAATTAACGGTATTGTCTCTTATATGATATTGCCCAAAAGCATCTTTGCTGATTTTTACCCCTTCTGGAAGTCTGCCTGTTTCGTTGATTTCTTTGATTTGCTCATCGGTTAATCTGTTAAGTATAGCTCTTATTGATGAAATTTCGACTGTATTTTCTGTTGCTTTGGCTTTTGAATTTATAAAATCATCTCCGTAATGTCGTATAGGTCTTTCATCCATGTGATTGTTCGTTTTATTATTCACAAAAATATCCTGACCCGTTTCATTTACAAGTTTAGAATATGTTTTAGCCTCTTGTTTAGTTTCAAATGTACGAATAACACCTCCATCGCCAAAATTTCCTTTTCGATGAGCCGGTCTGACATTTACCATGTAACCTTTGTTTTCATTTCCACCCACATACCTTGCTTCAACTTCCAACACCTTTTTCATTCCTCCTATTTTATAATACTACCTTTATATATATTTATAAAGTTTTTTGTTTTGCGATAATTGCCTGGCGCTAACAAAAATTTACAATTATCTATGAATTATGCCAAAACCATTACCGAAAGCTTTAATAAAAATACTCTAATCCTTAACCGACGATTACCCATAATGTGTGAATATAGTGTACTTGGTTATGGCGAAGGGTGCTATAACAAAATTATTCCAGACCGGGAAATGGATTACCAGTCCTAAATATTTATGCTATAATTAATATATGATTAAAAGATTTTGCGGAGCTTTATTAATAACCTGTCTATTACTTTGCGGATGCGGAAAAAAGCAGGAAGTTGCAAATGACACTTTAACTTCAATAAAGCAAAAAGAAATGTTGACGGTGGGTGTTAAAGTAGATACCCCGCCTTTTGGATATTTAGATAAATATGGAAACAATATCGGATTTGACATTGATCTTGCAAGATTTGTGGCCAAAAAAATTCTCGGAGATGAAAGTAAAGTTAAGTTTGTCCCCGTAAATACAACAAACAGAATTATGAAACTTGCATCATCAGAGGTTGACATGATTGCAGCAACTATGTCTATAACCCCGCAAAGACAGATACTTCTGGATTTTTCAATACCATATCATACCGCAGGACAGGCTATTTTGGTAAAAAAAGAGAGCGATATAAAATCCTTAAGTGATTTGGAAAATAGGAAAGCAATTATTGTTTTTGGCTCAACAGTTGAACAGGGTTTGAGATCAAATATTCCAAACATACAAATACTCGGTTACAAAACTTACCCGGAAGCCTATCAGGCTTTAAAAGCAGGCAAGGCTGATGCAATGATTGCAGACGACACAATTTTAATGGGATTTGCTATGAATGATCCGTATGTAAAAATCCTTCCTAAACGATATTCTCAAGAACCATATGCATTAGTGTTCCGCAAAGGTGAAGAATCCGACAGACTTTTGAAAACAGTTAATATAGAACTTGAAGAAGCCCTGAACAGAGGTGTGATAAGACAACTCAAAGAAAAATGGGGAATAACTAATTAACATCCTTCAAAAGAAGAATTGCTCGTTCAACTTCTTTTTTCAAATACTCCAGCTGCTGACTTATATTATCGGGATCATAGATATATCCTGCACCGGAATATGCCAGATAAGGATTATATTTCTGTGCCTCAGCACGCAAAAGCGCAATAGATTTTGCATGGGTGCTTAATTCCATCAGTTTTTTAAAAGAAACATATTCGCCTTCGGGTTTTTCAATATATTTATCTCTTAGATAATCCGCATTTTTGTTGAAAAAATATACCTTTGCATTAAAAAGCTGAACATTTTCGCCATCTTCTATGGAATCATAAATTTTTTCAAGCATTGGAATAAATTCATTAATATCATTTACGTAACGTGTTGTTTTATCCTGCTTTAAAATAATATTAACAAATGCCGGATTCTCTCTGGGAATAGGTTTTACCTGATCAGAGGAATAAAAATTTTCGACCTCGTCAATTACGGGCTTTGTTGATTGCGGCTCCGAAGGTTGATACTGACGCGTAAGATCAGGCAATGTCCCGACATATCCCATTCCGTCAAAATTTGTTTTTGTTGTTTTCGCAAAAACTGACGACGTAGTAAGAGTTATAATAAAAATTATCGCGAATAATTTTTTCATACTATTATTATAACGATCAAGGGTAAAAAATCATCATTTATATGAATTATTATTGATTTTAAGACTTTTTCAGCATAATATAAATAAGGAGCCGGAATATGAAAAAAGATGAATTGATTAAATTATATAATACGGATTTGGAAGAACTACTCAAAATTTCCTCCCGATATATGTCGGAAAAAGTTGAATTCTGCTCAATAGTGAATGCACGCAACGGAAAATGTTCTCAGAATTGCAAATACTGCGCACAGAGCTCACATTACAGAACAGATATTGAAACTTATCCGCTGATAAGTGAAGAAGAAGTTATCCGAGCTGCAACAGAAGCAAAATCACATCATGCAGACAGGTTCGCTGTTGTAACTTCCGGTAAAACACCGGCAGAAGAAGATTTTGATAAAGTAATAAGTCTTATAACAGCAGTTAACAAAATTGAAGGGATTAAAAGCTGTGCATCTATCGGGATTCTGGATGAAAACATGGCTAAAAAACTTGCTGATGCCGGCTTAAGAAGATTTCACCACAATATCAACACAAGCCGTTCCTACTATCCACAAGTCTGTACAACACATTCATGGGATGACAGACTAAATACATGCAAACTTGTAAAAAAATACGGAATGGAACTATGCTGCGGTGTTATACTGGGAATGGGCGAAACCGTTGAACAAAGAATTGAAATGGCCCTTGAACTTGCTGAAATTCAACCGGAATCTATTCCGATAAATATCCTTATGCCAATTCCGCAAACACCGTTTGAAAATTACCACGATAAAATTGATGAAGAAAATATTTTAAGAACCCTCGCTGTATTTAAAATAGCAAATCCAAAATCAATTCTTCGCTTTTGCGGCGGAAGAATGCGGCTTAGTGACGAAAATCAAAAGCTTGCCTTAAAAACATGCGTTGAAGGAATTTTAATAGGAAACTACCTTACAACTGTAGGCAAAAATCCTGATGAAGATCTTAAAACCGTCACGGAATTAGGTAAACAACTTACATAATTATGTTATTCCTTGCGACATAACTGTCAAAGTCTGCCCTGTCCCAGGAAACATTTCCTCTGATTTTTTTGGCCGGAACTCCTGCTATCATGATATTAGGCTCATCAAATTTTTTATTTACAAGAGCCATTGCCCCGACAATGGAACCCTCTTTTATTTCACTGCCTTTTAAAATCATTGATCTTGTGGCAATCCAAACCTTATCGTGAATTTTTATATCCTCGGGTACATTCAAAATCTCTCCCGTAAGCGTATCCGTTATTGTATGTCCGTCATTATTTCTTATAATAATATCTCTGGCAAACATACATTCGTCACCAATCTCTACTTTTTTACCGTTTTTAGCCACCACATTAAGGTTTCTATATACTGAAAGACCGCTTCCTACCGTAATTATCCCGCCATTTTCCATCCCGAAACTTGCATGTCTTATAAATCTATGTTTGGTAGATTTAATATGACAAAAATTATTATCCCCGTTCATTATAATTGATACGGCAATAAATTTTGTCGGAACTTCAATCATAACAATGTTTGAATTCCCTGTTATGGTTATAGACAAACCTTTTACAGGTTCATACGGCAACTCTTTTCCGTCTTTTATAAGAACTATTTTATTGTTTTCACCGTTTACATTTAAACCCGATGTCATATATCTCTCCAATTTTTATTTTATAACAAAATCATCTGTCTTTATAACATTTACATGAAGTATTTTTCGTAATTTTTAATTTTTTAAAATTATTTGTTAAACCATTATAGGTTAAAAGTATATTCTCAAGAGGTTCACCTTTGTTTATGATTTGTTTTAGGACTTCCATAGATTCTATTGATGCAATTGTTGAAACAACCGGACTTAAAATACCTTTTGAAAAATCTTTTGTAATATCCAGATCCGGAAATATACATCTCAAACACGGAGTTGACGGCTTAATGACCGTAACTTGTCCTTCATAGCCGGTAACGCCGCCATGTACAAGAGTTTTACCGGTTTTAACAGCAATATCATTCAAAAGTATTTTTGATTTATATGAATCAAAGCAGTCAACAATAATATTATAATCTTTTATGATGCCCTCATAATTATTATAATCCAGCCGAACTTTATATGTGTTAACTGTAATTTCAGGATTAAATTCAAGAATTCTGTTTTTAGCAGAAGTAACCTTGTCTTCTCCTGGATTTTTATGTATAAATTGCCTGTTAAAGTTAGTTATCTCTACTATATCATCATCAATAAGCCCAATTGTTCCAACACCCAATCCGGCCAAATTCATCATAACTGTTGAACCAAGCCCGCCACAGCCGCATACAAGAACCTTTGCGGATAATAACTCTTTCTGCCCTGATTCCCCTATTAACAAAATATTTCTATTGTACCTTTGCATAAGTTTATTTTATAATAAACAAAAAGGAAACTTTTATGGCCAAAATTAAAATTATTGTCAACGGAAACAGTGTAGAGATTAATGAAAATTCAACAATTGCAGATTTTATCAATGAGCGTCAGGTTACAGGTCAAATGTTTGCAATAGAAAAAAACTTTGAGATTATTAACAAAGACAGATATGATACAGAAATAATAAAAAGCGGTGATGTTTTAGAAATAGTCGGATTTTTCGGCGGCGGTTAGACTTTTTCCATACATTAGGGGCAATCAGGTTCAGTATGGATAACCACAACTGTATTTCCGAGTGTATTTTCTAATTTTTCTTCTACTTCATCACAAATTGTATGACATGCTGAAATTGACATCTCCGACGGAAAAAGAAGTGTCATTTCAATAATTTTATGGGCGCCGACCTGACGGGATTTAATATTTTTATATTTTAAAACATTTTTAAAATCCATGACGACTTTTTCAATTAATGCGACTTCTTTTTCGGGCAACGAACCATCCAAAAGATTATTTAATGTGTTTTTTGTAATTAAAAAACCTGTTCTTAAGATTAATGCCGCAACCAAAAGTGCAATAATAGGATCCAAAATCTGTATTCCGGTCACTTTAATCAACATGAGTCCAAGCAAAATACCAAATGAAGAATATACATCTGCCCTTAAATGCTCGGCATCTGCCCTAAGCGCTATTGAATCTGACTTTTGGGCTATTTTAAAAAGATAAGAACTGACCATAAAATTTGCCACGACCGCAAAAATCATTGCATAAATTCCCAAAACAGGTTCAATTTCGACATAATGTTTAAACAACAATTTTTTGCCGGCTTCATAAATTATAAACAAAGCTGCTAAAACTATCAAAATCCCTTCAATAAATCCTGACATGTCCTCATATCTTGCATGCCCGAAAGGATGCTCTTTATCTGCGGGTTCGGACGCTCTTTTTATAGAAAAAAATGCCAGAATTGATGCCAGCATATCACTCAATGAATGAACAGCTTCCGAAATTATGCTTATACTACCGGACAAAAACCCTGCAAAAAGTTTTAGAATAATTATTGTTGCATTTGAAAAAATAGAAATTCCGGCAGCAAATTTTTTCTGTTTATTTATACCCATAAATCTCATTATACATCTAAACTTATTTTTATCAAGATTAAGTTATCACCGTTCCTTGTCTGCATCTTGGCCTTTCAAACAAAGATACGAACGATGCGGTTTATTATGTGATAGACTGTTATTGCAAAAGATAAACTTATGAATTATACTTGTAGATGAAAGGAGAGTTTATTATGTGGGAAAAAGACATTAATATTAATGAAATCCGCGAAATCAGAACACGTACTTCAGTATATTTCGGAGTAGGTGCTATCAAACAAATTGAAAATATCGCAAAAGATTTAAAAACAAAAGGTATTGATAAAGTTATAGTAATGTCAGGCAGAAATTCCTATAAAGCAACAGGTGCATGGGATTATGTTGAAAAAGCATTACAAAATAATGGAATCGGTTACGTAAATTACGATCAAGTAACGCCTAACCCGACCACACATCACGTTAACGAAGCTGCAAAACTTGCACACGAGTTTGGCGCAAAGGCTGTTATCGCAATTGGCGGCGGTTCTCCTACCGATGCCGGTAAATCAGTTGCAATATTGATGGAATATCCTGATAAAAACGCAAATGATATTTATGAATTCAAGTTCACACCGGATAAAGCCGCACCTATTGTATCAATTAACCTTACACACGGTACAGGCACAGAAACGAACAGGTTTGCTGTTGTTACTGTTCCTGAAAAAGACTTTAAACCGGCTATTGCTTATGACTGCATTTATCCGATGTATGCAATTGATGATCCTCAATTGATGACAAAATTATCGCCAAAACAAACCCGTTACGTGTCAATTGACGCTGTTAACCACGTAATTGAAGCTGCTACAAGCACGGTTACCTCACCTTATGCTGTGACTTTAGCCCGCGAAGTTATTGCAAACGTTGCAAAATACCTTCCAAAAGCTATTGAAAATCCTGATGACCTGGAAGCAAGATATTACCTTGCTTATGCTGCAATGATGGGCGGTGTATGTTTTGATAACGGCTTATTACACTATACACATGCACTTGAACACCCGTTAAGCGCAGTAAAGCATGAGCTCTCACATGGTCTGGGACTTGCAATTCTTTTACCTGCTGTTGTTAAAGTGATTTATAAAGACAGGGCAAACACGCTTGCAGATATCTTAACTCCTATTGTTCCGGGTCTTACAGGCGATCCGTCAGAAGCTGAAAAAGCTGCAATTGGCGTTCAAAATTGGCTTTTCTCTGTTGGAGTAACTGAAAAACTCGTTGACGAAGGATTTGAGGAAAAAGATGTAGAAAGACTTGTAAATCTTGTATATACAACACCATCTTTGAGCGGTCTTTTAGATATCGCGCCATCAGGCAACGGCCGTGAGGTGGTTGAAGAAATATATAAGAATTCTTTAAGACCTCTATAATAAAAAAGCCCTCAAATGAGGGCTTTTTATTTTTTCATTTTTCTAAGAAGTTTCTTTTGTTCCTCTGAAATTCTGTATGATTCACAAGCTTTTTGAATAGATTTATTATAAACCCATTTGTTAATATTTGACTTGTTAAAATATTCTAATGTTTTGTCCCAATATTTCACAAAACATATTGAAAAAGCCCACGCTACAGCCATTTTAGCGTAATATTCCTCGTTATCAATTTTATCTAAAATTTCAATAACTTTTTCTATGAATTCATCTTCTAAATAGTAACTTATAAGCATTACAACACCAAACCGTATTTCAAATTCCTTATCTGAGCGCAAATATTTTTGAAGGAATTCCCATACGATTTCCCTATTTTTAGAGGTAAACTTCAAATTTGAACAAACCACATCACACACACCCCAGTTTGTAATCTTCGGTATAAAGGTTTCCAAAAGTTCAAGCCTCTTTTGTAATTCAATATCTGCATAACCTATTAAAAGTCCCTGAATCATTATTTCTTCGTAATACAAATCGTCATTATAATTCTGCCAGTCAGAAGTCTTTGCAAATTCTCTTGCAATTTTTTTAATGTCCGGCACCCGAACCCCCAGTACATTGCTAACATTCGGGACTAAGGCAGAATGAAACTGTCGATATTTTTCATCTTGAAGTTTTAAAAGCCGTTCCCTTATATTCATTGTGCTTCTACCAGTTCTTTAATATATTTTTTAATTGCAGGGGTAATTATCAAATCAGGCTCAGTCATACAAAATTCATCCAGAATTGTAATAGCTCTTTTTGTTTCACCTTTCTGTGCATATAAAACTCCCAGCATAACCCTATTAAGCGGATTAGAATCATCCGAATATTTTACAATTTGCTCATCAACTGTTCCGAGGGCACCAAATGTTTTCGCAAGATTCTGGTAATATTTAAAGTTAAGACTGAACTGTGTAAGCGCCCTTTGAAAACAATCCAGTGCATAATCAGGATAACCTATTATTAAATAGACTTCCCCCAGATTATTATAATAAATCGCTGTTGCCTGAGTGTTCGGGTTAAGACTTATCGCAATTTTATATTCCTGAATAGCAGCATAATAACATTTTTCATTCACATACATCAAACCTAAATTATTATGCATAAATGCATTTTTTTCTGCATCAATTACATAAACATCCGGTTTTTTATACGCTGATGTTAAAAACGACGTAAATATTAAAAATATTAATAGATATTTTTTCATTATTTAACTTATAATTTTTTTCTACAGAATTTCAAGTTCCAGACCTTCCCGTGCCATTATAACTTTATCGGGAAACTTACTTGAATAATGTTCATTAATTCTGTTTAATTTTTCATCATCATAACTCGGGTCAAAATGGAAAAACACCAATTTGTCAGCATTAGTCTGTCTTTGAGCTTCAATTGCCATATCAAATGTAGAATGTCCGTAACCCTGTTTTGGAGAATATTGATTAAGATAATCTTCAGTAGTATATTGAGCATCATGAATAAGCACATCACAATTTCTCGCAAAATCTGCCAACTTTTTATCCCCGCCGAGATAACTTTCTTTATCAGTAGCATACACAACAGATTTACCTTTATACAAAATTTTATAAATCATTACACCCTCTTGAGGATGAGCGTATGACTTGTAACAGGTAATAACAACATCATCATTTTGAGGTTGAATCTTTCCGTCAACTACTTCCGGATCAAAACCGTGCCTTAAAATTATAGACTGCTTTGTATTAATGTTTTTAATATTAAGTTTTCCGGCAATATCTCCCAGATCAAGCGGAAAAGCTTTTCCGAAAAGTATATTTGAAAGCTCTTTCGACAAATTTTCTTCTTCACAGACAGAACCAAAAACTGCCAGAATAGTAGATGGCAAATGCAGCGGTCTGAAGAATGTAAAACCTTGTATATGATCCTGATGGATATGCGATAGAAGAACCGTAGCTCTTATAGGTTTTCTATCATCCAAAGTCACGCCGGATGTGATATATTGTTCCATAAGGTCATCCCCTATATCAATCATACCCGTTCCTGCATCAAGAATAATCAAATGACCGCCTGCATTAATTTCAATACACGCGGTATTTCCGCCGTACTGTATATAATCTTTATTTGCTATAGGATAACTACCCCTGACCCCTCTAAACTTTAAACTAAATTCACCCATCTGTACCTCACTTATTTATTACAAAAACCCCGTTTTGATCTTTTTCTTCCCCGCTATACACAGATGATGCAAATACCATAAGTTTTGCAAGTTTTTGGACATTTTTTAAACGGGTTTCTTTAAATTGTATATTAAAAATGACTTTATTTCTTTTGTTTACGATATTAACAACTCTAAACGCATTTGGAAAAGATACCAGTGCAGGAGTACTTACATAAAGAATATTATTCTTCTGAATAATTTTTGCGGCATGATAGTGTCCAGAAAAAACGCCTATCGGGTTTTTATACTTTTCAATTGTCGCCTTAACTTCTTCCGCATTTTTCATTCTGTGGTTAGGACTTGGAAACGGCTCAATCAAGGGAACATGCATAAAAATAAGTACAACATCTTTTTGCGAATTTTTTAATTCATCATCCAGCCATTTTAACTGCTCAGGATAAATATAGCCATTTGCCGTAACTTCGGTATCTATAATACTGTCTAATACAATGACTTTATATCCTTTTTTAGGAACAAAAGAATAATATGGTTTTTCAAACGTAAAATTAGGATTATTTTCCCTTAAAATACTCAAATATAAACTTTTTGTAAGATACCCCCCCACACATATATCATGGTTCCCAAAAGAGAAATACCATGGTACGTTTAAATTGTTCAGATGAGGAAGAACTGCCCGCAACTCTTGCTCAAACGGTTTATCAATCATATCACCTGTAAACATTACAAAACTCACATTCTGCATTGAATTTACCTGACCAATTGCATCATCCAAAAGTTTAGGGGATTCAGCAATCATTTTAAAAGTCGTATTAGGCGAATCTTTTAGAAAATGGTCATCGCTTATCTGAACAAATTTAAGTCCGGAAGCATTAGAATATCCCTGTACCCAGAAAAGCATCAAAGCAACAAGAATAAATGTAAACATCCAATTTTTTAACTTTGTTATAAATTTTTCTTTTTTGCGTCTCATCTACTTCCCAATCTCTAATTTTATTTCATTATACTTTGCATTAACAGTTTTGTCGTCATCAAAGAGTATGATTGATTTCTCCAAATTATTCAGAGCTTCTGTAGGATTTTCCAATTCAGCGTAACAAAGACCGATATATTTATATATTTCAGCAGTTTGAATATCATCCGTCAACTTTTCAAGTTTATCTTTTGCCTGCTGATATCTTTTCATATTATATAAAATTTTTGCTTCAATAAATCTATTATCTAAAGAGTTATCAAGTGCAATTGCAGTTAATATATCACTAAGTGCTTCCTCATTATTATTCAAATTAGCCTCGCATCTGGCTTTTAAAGCGTATGCAAAATCATCCTGCCGATTAACCTTTAAATACTGATTAAGATAGGTTAAAGCTTGACGAAAATTTTTTAATTCAAAATAACAAACCGCTATATCCAGATAACACTGATTAAAACTGGGTTTTGAGTTAACCGATTTAACAAAATAATTTATTGCCTGTTTGTAATCTTTATTTTGCCTGTAGTATAACCCTAAGAAATAATATGACCAGTAATCAGTTCCGCCGGATAATGCCGTCAACTCACCCTCTTTATCCCCGGATGCTTTAAAGCCTATTGACTGTTTTACCGCATTACTCTTTGGCAGGACAAATGAAGTATTTTTTCCTTGAATAATTTGCCTTAAGCCGTTTCTTAAGTCTTGAACATTCTTATTTTCCGGTTCTATTAATAAAATCTTGTCAAGATAATCAACAGCCTCATTGTAATCACCTTCAATGCAGTAATTCGTGGCTATATCAAAATAATCCTCGACAATCTCATTTGCAGACACAGACGGACACAATAATATAAAAAATAATCCTGTTAAAAGCAACATCCTCATAACAGGATTATATCATAAATATTTTCTAATAATCCATCTCCCAGTTATTATGCATGATTTTTGAAAAACATCCCGCAGCATAACCGCTATCATTAACATTTGCATTACAAAAATCATCTTTTGTCCATTCATTGTAGCCTTCACTAATTTTTCCATCCGAATAAAGTTCAAAACTAAAAAGGTCACGTCCCTTAGTATTGGGAGGTTTCACACCATTAATATCGAAAATAATATTTGCATACTCATGATACCAAGAATTATATTCATCTGCTTCTTGAATCCATATAGTACCCATACAAATAACCGCACCGGTATTAATAACTACACAATATCTATCTTTATAATCGGGAGTATAACCAGCACTACCTTCTACATTTTTATATGACGAGGCAAAACAATCATCACCGTTATTATTTACAATCCCGCAATCTTTTACAACTTTAAAATATTTATTTAAAAACTCACCTACACCTGATATTGTTGTTAAATCAGTTTCAGTTAAGGAGTCAGCATTATTGTCAGCCATATACTTGTGTCCGGCATCAGAAAATAAATTGTATACCTTTTGGACATTACTTACATATACTTTTTTTTGAAACCCGCTGATTAGACTGGGCATAGTTAAAACTGCAATTACTCCTATTATTGTAAGAGAAATTAACGTTTCTGCAAGTGTGAATGCATTTAAGTTTTTTTTCATAATACAACTTCCTTTATAAATCTATACACCCATAACTTTTAATATTTCCGACAAATTTGCAGGTGTTTTTTTCACATCCGCATTAGAAAATTTAATGGCATTATCCGGATCTTTCAAGCCGTTTCCTGTCAAAACACAGACGATTTTTGTTCCTGCCTGAACTTTATCTTTAAATTTAATTAATCCTGCAACGGAAGCTGCGCTGGCCGGTTCTGCCAGAATACCCTCAGCAGATGCAATGAGCTTATAAGCTTTAACAATTTCATCATCTGATACAAAATTAATCATACCATTACTTTCATCCCGTGCAGCTTCTGCCTGTTTCCAGCTTGCCGGATTTCCTATTCTAATGGCTGTTGCAAGGGTTTCAGGAGACAAAATTCTTTCCCCTTTTACAATAGCCGCAGAACCTTCTGCCTCAAATCCCATCATTTTAGGCAATTTTTTAGACTTACCAATAGAATAAAATTCTTTATAACCTTTCCAATAAGCTGTAATATTACCGGCATTACCTACAGGAATAAAATGATAATCAGGTGCATCACCGAGTGCATTACAAATCTCAAATGCTCCTGTTTTCTGCCCTTCAATTCTATATGGATTTACAGAATTTACCAGAGTAATAGGATAATTATCGGAAATTTTTCTAACCATTTCCAATGCCTCATCAAAATTCCCCTGAATTGCAATAATTTCAGCCCCGTACATCATTGCCTGAGAAAGCTTGCCAAGGGCAATATAGCCGTCAGGAATCAAAACATATGTTTTCAATCCGCCGCGGGCTCCGTATGCTGCGGCAGAAGCACTTGTATTACCTGTAGAGGCACAGATAATAGCTTCCGAACCCTCCTCTTTTGCTTTGGAAACTGCCATTGTCATACCGCGATCTTTAAAACTGCCGGTCGGGTTTGAACCTTCAAATTTAAGATAAATCTCCGCCTCAATTCCTATTTTACGTGCGAGATTATCCGCTTTTATCAAAGGTGTATTACCTTCATTCAGAGTAATAACCGGCGTTTTATCGTTTACCGGAAGATATTCTCTAAAAGTATTTATAAGTCCTCTGTAATACATAATTTTCTATACCTGTACTCTTATTAAACTGTTTACATTACTGATAAAACCACTTTCTTCAAAAGCTTTTACGGCATTTCGCATATTTCTTTCTTTGCATATTTCAGTAATAACAGTAATATCCGCTGTATTATTTTCTGAAACATTTTTCTGGACGATACTTTCTACGCTTATATCGCATTCAGCACAAATATTTCCGATATTTCCGATAACGCCCTTGTTATTTTTTGCATTTAAAGAAATGTAATACTTATTTTCAGTATCCAAAATATCAACACAGCCGGCAAGATCATCATGATTGCAGCGCATCATAGGTAAAAGATAATCTGTTGTATCCAATTCAGCGGCAATTGACAGAACATCACCGACAACAGAGCTGGCCGTCGGGAATTCACCTGCCCCTGGGCCTGATAATGTAATATGTCCTACGGGATGTCCTGTAATACTCACAGCGTTTGTGACATAATTAATATGGGCAAGTGTGGAATCTTTTGAAATAAGCATAGGATGAACCCTTACATCTGCCATACCTTCTTCATTCATTCTTGCTGAGGCAATAAGCTTTATTTTATAACCCAAATCATTCGCTGCTTTCATATCTTCAGCACGAACCTTTGTAATACCTTCTCTATATACATTTTCAAACTTAATTCTTTTTTTAAATGCAAGTGTTGCAAGAGTTGTAATTTTATACGCAGCATCAAAACCTTCCACATCACCCGTCGGATCAGCTTCAGCATAACCCAAGTCCTGCGCCTCTTTTAAAACATCATTATATGATGCGCCCTGCATATCCATTTTGGTTAAAATATAATTTGTAGTACCGTTTAAAATAGCCTCTATTCTGTTAATCTTATTGCCTGCAAGAATTGTTTTAATAGGCATAATAATCGGAATTCCACCGGCAATAGCTGCCTCATAAAGAATAACTTTGTTGTGTTTTTCCGCAAAGTTAAAAATCTCCGCTCCGCGTTTTGCAAGAAGTTCTTTGTTCGCTGTAACTATATGCTTACCGTTTTCTATTGCTTTAGTAATCAAATCAAAAGCAGGCTCCATACCGCCAATAAGTTCACATATTATATCAATATCCGGAGAATTCACAACATCATAGGGGTTATCCGTAATCAAACTTTCATCAAGATCCTTGATATTACGCTTTTTATTTTTATTTTTAACGGCAATTTTAACAACTTCAATATTACCAAAATTTCTAAGCGTCTTGTAGACACCTGATCCTACAGTGCCCAACCCGATTAACCCGATTTTAATTTTTCTGTTTTCCATAAATTCAGTATAGCATAAATATTCAAAGCAAGACAATTTTAAAAACTTGACCATTTTGGAAAAACGGTTACAATAGAGGAATGGACGTAACTTTTGACAAATATTCCCTGATAATTGACGGCAAAAGAGTGTTTATAAGAAGCGGAGCTTTTCACTATTTTAGAACCCCTGGTTATGAAATGGCGCTTGACCGATTTGCAAAGATGAAAGCCGGCGGTTACAACACAGTTGATATATACTTTAACTGGAACTATCATAGTCCAAAGCAGGGAGAATACGATTTTACAGGCGTAAAAGATGTAAGAAAAGTTCTTCAGGCAGCACATGAAACAGGCTTATTTGTAATAGCAAGACCCGGCCCGTTCATTAACGGGGAAGTCAATGCCGGCGGGTTACCTTTCTGGCTTTTAAAGATGGAAGATGTCATCCCGCGTAATAGAATAGGAACAGAATATCATTATTCAGAAAAATACATGCAATATATTGAGGAATGGTATGACCATATAATCCCTATTATATGCGAATTTGACAATATAATTTTATTCCAGATAGAAAACGAATATGCTACCGATACTATGGAAGAAGATTACATGCGTCAATTATACAAAATGGCACGTGACAAAGGGATTAAATGTCCCATCTTTCATAATGATGCATATTTTGCAGGGTTATGGGCAGATGTTGTAGATATTTATGCACTTGATTTATACCCTTATATAAATCCTAATCAAAACTGGAAACAGGATAACTTTTGCTTTGACACATTAGATAATGTGGAAGAAATTTTCAGGGGAGCAAAAGAGGACTCTCCGCCTTTTGTTGCGGAAATGCAGGCCGGCTGGTTTGACAAATGGGACGGCTCAGGGTACAAACATATCAGAGATGCCCTTGGCGACGAACATATTAATATAATGACCAAAACAGCACTTTCTCAAGGTATTACTCTTTTCAATCATTATATGGCTGTCGGAGGAACCTCGTGGGATGATCTTGCGTGTGATGAAGTTTATACAAGTTACGAATTTACGGCTCCGATTGATGAATTCGGGATTCTGCAAAGCAACTTTTTCAAGGCAAAAGAAATAAATTATTTTCTTGACTCATTTGATTTTACAAACACCGATTCTGCACCGTTTGAATTCAGTCAGGAAAATATTTATACAAAACTCAGACACGATAACATCAACAACTGTGACTGGCTTTTTATACGGAACATGAACCCTGATACAACCGAAATAAATTTGCCTATTGGAAAAGAAATCAGGCTAAAACCTTATGATATGAGGATTTGTCCAGTAAATTTAAAGCTTAAAGGCTGTGAGATTGAGTTTTCGGATGTGGAAATTTTTGCAAGACTTCATGACGAAAATGAAGAAGTAATCTTTATGATAGCAGATAAAGATGCCAATATTTATTTAAAAGAACATGGAATAATATCAGGCAACAGAAATGATTATGACAATTTTACGTTTGAAAAAGACGGCAAACAAACCCGATTTGTCTTTTTAACAAAACGTCTGGCAGACAGAAGCTGGATGCTAAAAGACAAACTCATTTTCAATGCAGATTATGTACTTCCAAACGGTGCGGCAGCGCTTGAAAGAAACAGCGAAATTGCCTACTATGACCTCAAGCATAAGTTCGCCAAAAAATACTGCGTTGTCAACGAGTTTAAAGATAATAATAAAAAAACCGAAATAATAGAAGATTTTTTAATTGACTTTTGTTCTCCGGAAATTGATTTGCATTATGATTATTCAAAATGGAAAAAAGCAAGCGCCAAAACCGATTTGCTTTCATGCGGATTATACGATGAATTTGTATGGTACAAAGCCCAAATTCCCGATAACCTTGAAGAAATAACTCTTAGCGCCAGACATCTGTTTGCAGTTTATATAAATGGAAAAGAAGTTCTAAACCGCAACAGCTATAAGATTGAAAAACTACAGGAAGTACCAGAAACAATTTCAATACAGCTTGATAAGAACATACTTACACAAGACATTAACGAACTTACAATACTGGTACAAAATCTCGGGTTTGATAAAGGTTTTTCCGGCGACACAAACAGCCCGCGGGGACTTGTAACTTTTGAGACAAAACCTGATATTCCGGTTGAATTTTATGTCTGTGAAAAGCTTTCTCTTGAGCGCGGCGATACAAGAGAAAGTGACAGTCCTTATCTCACAAAAATAACAGTAAATTTTGATATTGAATTTAAAGACAATGTATTTTTCGCAAAATATTTGTCATTGGAAAATTTTTGGTACAGACGTGCCACAATATTTTTAAACGGCATAAAAATAGGCAGATATATCAAGCGTCAGCGTGTTCAGGATAAATTTTACCTTATTAATGAATTTTTAAAACCCCATAACACGCTTGATATCGTTATCTGGGAGAAGGATCGTAACATAAGATCAGCATGGGGCTTTAAATCTGACATAAAAAATGTTATAATACAAATAGGTACACAAAAAATGTATCAGTTGTTTAAATAACAGCGTCAAAATCAAGCATACGAATTTGACAGGAGGTATTTGAGATGGTTGTCGTTCCTGAATTTTTAATCCGGAGGGTTTACAAGAAAGGATCATTAAAAAAAATTGAAAACGGAGCAAGTCTGGAGTTGAAGAATGTACTCGGACCGGGGTTTATCAGCGGATTTAACTATGTAAAAATTAACGATGTTGTATTTGAGCCCAAAGATGTTAAGTTTATCACCGGCGGTGAGGAACTTGCAGGCGATATTGTATCAGAAGCAAGCCCTGTGGCATTCAGATTAAATCAAGAAGGTATTCTTATAATGACAGGAAAAGACTGTGTTATTGAAGGTAAAAACAAAATTGTTATTGAGGTTATGAACCCTGAAGCCGGTAAAGTCCAGCTTACAGTAGAAGATATAGCATAAAAAATATTATTCAAAAATATAATAAAAAGGACGCGTAAAATACGCGTCCTTT
>CAYYAG010000011.1:21014-22930 GCA_964470005.1 uncultured Muribaculaceae bacterium | reverse complement strand
TTTTGGTTACTTTAGTGCTGATATGAATCTTTTCCATAACGTTTTTAACCGTGACTTCATTATATTTGTTTTTAGTTTTTTGTCAGGATATTCATATAAAAACACAACAAACGTATAATTTATTGCAGAAATTAATTTAAAAATATATAATATAGTTGATGAATGACAGGTTGAAAGAAAGCTTAAAACTATTACCTTCATTGCCCGGATGTTATATCTATTACAACAAGGATAATGAAATAATTTATGTCGGCAAAGCAAAAATTCTAAGACGCCGCGTGAAAAGCTATTTTAACAAAAAACACGACAGCGTAAAAGTCCAGGTGCTTGTGTCCCAAATTGACCACCTTGAATACATAATTACAAATACAGAAGTTGAAGCTCTGATTTTAGAAAGCCACTTAATTAAAAAACACAAACCCCGCTATAATATTCTTTTAAAAGATGATAAAAAATATCCGTATTTCCTCGTAACAGATGAGGATTTTCCGAGAATATCAATAGTCCGCAAAAAGAATTTAAACCCCGAAAAAGGACGCTATTACGGTCCGTATACAGATATACGAGCAATGCACTCAACACTTGATTTTTTGAAAAAAATATTTCCGCTCAAACAATGCCGCACCCCGAAATTCAAAGACCGGCCATGCCTGTACTACCAGATAGGACGCTGTCTTGCACCATGCCAAAATTTAGTTACAAGTGAAGAATATAAAGCTGTAGTTCATCAGGCAGAATTATTTTTATCAGGCAAACAATCTGAATTGATGAAACAATTAATGGAACAAATTCAAAAGTATTCTGACAGTTTACAATTTGAAAAAGCTGCAAGGCTTCGCGACAGTTACCTTGACCTTAAAAAAACACTCGAAAAACAAAAGGTAGTTTACGAAAATACAAAACTCAACGAGGATATAATATCACTTACGGCAGAGGACGGAATTTTTGCAATAGTTATTCTAATGGTAAGAGAAGGCAGACTGATTGATAAAAAAGATTTTGTATATGATGTTGAAGAAGAAGACCGTACTGAATTTTTTGCTACTTTCTTTAAAGAATACTACAGCACATTGACTTTAGGCTATCCTGATAAAATAGTTTCAAATGAGCTTGAAGCTGTTGGAGAAAAAACACTCTATGAAGAATGGCTTGAAATTTTAGCACAAAAGAAAATCAAAATAAGTTACGGAAAATCCGCTCAGGGTAAAGAACTCCAGATGCTCGCCGACAAAAACGCAAATGTCGTTCTGCAAAATGCCAAAATAATGAAAATGACAAAAATCAGAGATGATTTTAACGAAATAGGCTCATATCTGGCAGAAAAATTACACCTGAAAAACTTTCCCCACAGAATTGAATGCTATGATATCTCGCATATTCAAGGCACAAATACCGTTGCCTCAATGGTAACTTTTATAAATGGCATTAAAAAGAAATCCGAATACAGAAAATTTAAAGTCAAATCAACCGAAGGAAAACCGGATGACTTTCTTTCTATGAAAGAAGTTCTGACCCGCAGGCTGACACATCTTGGTGAAAAAAAATGGGAAAAACCTGACTTAATTATAATTGACGGCGGCAAAGGCCAGTTGTCAAGCGTTATGGAAATTATTCAAGATCTCGGCATATCCGGAATCGATGTAGTAAGTTTGGCAAAACGAAATGAAGAAGTATTTTTACCCGGCAAATCAAAACCCGTTATTTTACCGCGCAACTCCAGTGCCTTGTTCCTATTTCAACGAATACGGGATGAAGCTCATAGATTTGCAATAACTTATCACAGACAATTACGGGCAAAGATAATGAAAAATCCTTAATCATTTTCCTCTACCTGAAACTTTTCCGACACTCTTTTGGGAATCTTTTAATAAAGCCTTTAGATCTTCCTTAGTATTAACTTTATCCAGCCACCTTAT
>CAYYAG010000011.1:3454-20914 GCA_964470005.1 uncultured Muribaculaceae bacterium | reverse complement strand
GCCGGAATTCTGCCTCCGCGGCATACAAATTTTTCAGATGAAAGCTTATTGACAGACATTATGGGAGCTTCTCCCAAAAGACCGCCATAAATAACCTTGTCACCTACACCTTTGCCTGCAACAGGTATAATTCTAACAGCCGTTGTCTTTTTATTAATCATTCCGATTGCCATTTCGTCTGCAATAATCCCTGCAATAGTGGTTTCAGGCGTATCTCCCGGGATTGCTATCATATCCAAACCAACCGAACAAACCGATGTCATCGCCTCTAATTTATCAAAAGTCAAATAACCGTTTGTTGCAGCTTCAATCATACCCGCATCTTCAGATACCGGAATAAATGCGCCTGAAAGCCCGCCGACATGAGAACTTGCCATTATCCCGCCTTTTTTAACAGCATCGTTAAGCATTGCAAGCGCCGCAGTAGTACCATGCGCTCCTGCATGCTCCAAACCCATTGCTTGAAAAATTCCTGCGACACTGTCACCTTCTGCAGGTGTCGGAGCTAAAGATAAATCAATTACCCCGAAAGGAATACCCAAACGTTTTGCAAGCTTTCGTCCCACAAGTTCTCCCGTTGTTGTAATTTTGTATGCAATCTTTTTAATTTTGTTTGCAAGCTCACTCATATCAGCATCCGAAGGCATTGATTCTATTGCTGCTCTAACAACACCTGGACCGGAAACGCCAACGTTCAATGCACATTCGGGCTCTCCAAAGCCGCAGTATGCACCCGCCATAAACGGATTATCGTTTGCAGAATTACAAAAACAAACAAGCTTTGCCGCACCTATTCCATCTCTATCTTTAGTCAATTCAGCGGATTTTTTAATAATTTCAGCCATTTTTAAGACAGCATCCATATTTATTCCGGCTTTGGATGATGCAAGATTTATTGACGAACATAGTCTTTCCGTTACTGCCAGTGCTTCCGGAATTGACTCCATAAGTAATCTGTCGCCTTTTGTAAAACCCTTTTCTACAAGTGCCGAAAACCCTCCGATAAAATTTACTCCGACATCAACGGCGGCTTTATCAAGAGTTCTGGCGATTTTTACATAATCGGGGTTTGTGCAGGACTCCCCGACAATTGAAACCGGTGTGACTGCAATCCTTTTATTTATTATCGGTATTGAATAATCACTTTCTAAGTCATCCGCATACTCTACAAGATTTTTGGCATATTTTGTTATTTTGTTATAAATCTTTTCGCAGACAATATCAATATCTTCCGACGCACAATCCCTCAAACTTATCGCAAGGGTTACCGTTCTGATATCCAGATTATAAAGCTTTATCATATTTATTGTTTCAAGTATCAAACTTTCATTTATCATATTCTATAACCCAAATGCCTGTGAAATGTCCCAGCGCTTAACCGTAAGTTTTAGTTCTACACGTCTGCTTTTATCAAAATCTTCAGTACCGTCACTTTTTAATATGGGTTCTGCAAAACTCTTACCCTCAACAATAAGCCTATTTCTTAAGTCCTCACTATAAGTTTTGTCATAGTTGGTTTTAAACATATATTCCGCAACTGAATTCGCTCGTTTTAAACTTAATTCCATATTCTTCGCAAATTGTTCATCCTTAGTTGTTAATCCTGAAAAAGACTGCGAATCCGTATGTCCTTGAACAATTATATTATTAATACCGTCCACCAGCTCAGGTTTGGAAAATATTGTATTAACATATATCGGAATAAGTTTATCCAGATACTGTTTACCTTTTTCTGAAAGATTCCAGCTGTTTACCTCAAATAATTCCAAATCGGAAATTTTTATATCACCGGTCATTTTATCAACCTGTGCTTCGATATTTTCTTTTTCAAGTTTTTCGATTAATTCCTCTGATGCCTTAATTTGTTCCTGTTTTTGTTCAATAGAATTTTGGCTAAAACCTGTTATCGCAAGTGTAAACAATGTCATAAAGATAATTGCAAGACCCAAAAGCAAGTCTGCCATTGTCGTCCAGAATATATTATCACCCGCTTCAGGCGGTTTACCTTTTTTTGCTAAAATTGACATTTTTCACCTGTTAAAATAATTCGTCAACAGAATCAGAGCCGCCACTGGCTTTAGCGTTTTCTTTCAACTGTTTATTCATTTGATTAATACCGAAAATTAAGTTCTCTAAATACGGAACAAGATTACTTGCAATTCCTGCATTCAAAGCTGTTTTAAAATGATTTGGCATTGCTACAATTAAATTTGAGATTGAATTGTTTTGGATTTTTGTTTCCCTCAAAAGTTCAAACAAGAATTTTTCAGAAGAAATATTATCAAACAAATGTGCTATGATATTTTGAACCTGACCAAGAGGTTTTGCACACATTTGACCGTATAAAATTCTTTCAACTATAAGGAATATCAGCGAAGAACCAACCGCAATAACTGATACAAGCGCCGCAACCTGCATGCTGCTCATCAATCCGGCAACTGATGCAATTGTTCTTTCTTGAGTTGAAAAGTCGATTTTTCCAAATGCAATTGCTATGTTCAAGAACGTAAATAACGGGCCAAAACCTGTCAAAATCGTCGGCATCGTTTGTAAAAGTTTAAAATTGAATTTAGATGTTATAAGGGTTTCTTCATTGAAAAAATATAAGGGATCAACCGTAGTTTGAATATTTTGAACCGTTGAAGAAACTTCTTGATATGTCAAATCATTATCTTCATCCTTTAACGCTACGGATTCCGAAAATATCAACGTGTTCTTAAATTCAAGCCAGCTTGCTGAAACATAGGAATTTACACTCATCCATTCATCTATCTCTTTGAATCTAAAATTTAAGTCACTTTTATTAAAATTAACTAAAAAATTGAGGAAAAATACAAGATTTTTGTGAACATACAAATATTTCCTTATACAAAAAATAATTGATGTTATAAAGGTAAATATAACTATCAATATCGGAATATCCGTAAAAATATGCATTAAGTTCATAAAAAATCTTCTCCTTTAGCAGGATTATAACATACAACAAGCCATGTGGCAAATAATATTAAAATTAGCAAATACTACTACAATAACTTATACCTTTCGGGGATTATTTCGCGTATAAATCCATTTAAAATTCAAATATAACAGGAGATGTATTATGCTTATGGAAAACAGTTGCGGCAAATACAACCGACTGGAGATGAAAAATGTTGATAAAAATATCATCGGTTGGCTAGAAGATATTATTGAAGAAAACAACAGCCGCATAGAACGAAAAGAATGGAAAAGTAAATATAACAGTTATGTTGTTTATGATTATGAACCCTTTTGCACAGACGGGTTTGAGATTAATCTCATCATAACTTCCTACGATGCAGCTTATTTGAATTTTATAAAATATCTTTATGATGAAAAAATAAACACTATAGAATACTTAAATAACTGCATAAAATTTTAAGAGGGGTTTAAAAAACCCCTCTTAAAATTTATTCTGCATTATTTTCTTCTGAAAGTTTTGTAAAACAATCTTTGCAATAAACTTCTTTACCCTCTATAGGCCTAAAAGGAACCTGTGTCTGCACACCGCATTTTGAGCATACAGCATCATACATTTTCCGGTTTCTTCTGTTATTTTGTCTGCGTTTTTTCCTGCATTCAGGACATCTTTTTGGCTTATTGACAAGACCTTTTTCCGCATAAAATTCTTGTTCGCCTGATGTGAAGATAAATTCGACCCCGCAATCTTCACAAACTAATTTTTCATCTTCATACATGATTTTTCTCCTGATTTGGTAATACTAAAAAGAAACCTTAATTCCTTTTATTCTTGTGATTATACACTATTTTTCCAAATTATGCAAGAGGTGCCGCACCGGCAAACCTTCTGTCAAATACCATTTAACATCTCCAGATATATGCGATATTTAAACGCTGGTCGAAAGTGAAGGTGCAATAGATATAAAATGTCTTACCAAATCAGCATCCCACTGGGTACCAGAACCCATTTTCAAAATTTCACAGGCTTTTTCAACGGGCATACCTTTACGGTAAGGTCTGTCACTTATCAATGCATGATAGGCATCTGCCACAGAAACAATTCTTGCCGCAAGCGGAATCTTATCCCCTTTTAAATTTTCAGGATAACCTTTCCCGTCAACACGTTCATGGTGATACTTAACAATAGGAATCAAATCCCTTAGTGCTTCATTGGGTTCAAGAACTTTTTCCGCACCAATTACGGGATGTTGTTTCATAATTTCCCATTCTTCATCAAGCAATTTATCCGGTTTTTTTAATACGCTTTCAGGTATACCTATTTTACCTACATCATGTAAAAGTGCACCGAGCTTTATCCGTTCAACTTCTTCTTCCGGAAGGTTAACCGCACGTGCAAGAGCTTCAGAATATCTTGAAACAGATGTTGAATGATCTTTTGTATATGGATCTTTAGCATCAATTGCACCTGCAAGTGAAGTTGCCATCTCCATTAAGTGATTATGAGATTTTATCTGTTCGTTATTAAACTTATCAAGTAATTCTTCTTCAAAATTAATACCTATTTGCGCATGACGTTTTGTCAAAACTTCCGCAAAAGAGTTTAGCGCAACATCGTCCCAGAAGTTGTAATCAGACGAGCTTACTATTGCAGACATCCCTTCTTTGTATCCTTTTGCCTGCGAAATATACATTGCCTGCTCTGCAAGGATTAAGAGTTTTTCCTGATCCTTAGTGCACTCCGGAAACGTTGAAATCCCGACGGCTACCTTAACCGGTCCTACATCGTCTACAAAACAACAGGAAAGACAATATGTTATATATTCCGCCAGATATTTTGCTTCTTTTGTATCGGTATTGGGCATTATAATGGCAATTTCATCGCCCCCATATCTGCCTGCGCTGTCTGAAGGTCTTATATTCTGTTTTACCTTTTCCGCTACAAGCTTAATAACTTCATCGCCTTTTGCATGGCCGAGCTCTCGGTTAATTTTTGAAATGTTGTTCACATCAAGCATCACAATTGACAAGGCAGTTTGGTTATCTTCTGCCTTTTGCAGTTCTGAAGTCAATACTTCTTGAAATCCTCTGTGATTATATAATGAGGTCAGGGTATCAGTATTTGCATATTTATTAGTTCTTGCCATTAATTCGACATTGTGCATAAACATACCTAGATAATTCGCAAAAAGTTCCAACAGCCCTATGTTAACATTTGAACTCTCTTTACCTATTATTAAAACACCTACACACTGATTTACAGAAACCATAGGAAGAATTAGTGATGGGGAATTCTGCAAATACGGAATATTCAAAAATTTGTTGTCATTTTGGGAAACAACGCATGCATCCTTAAAAGATTTAATTACAGGATTAAGCTCATCTGATAATAATATTTTGGAAGAATAGGTCTCCCCACGTTTTGTATATAATTTTAAATTAATACATTTAGATTTGTCATGGAACAACCCAAAGGCAGTAAAATTACAATTAATTTCCTCATAAAGTGTACTATTGATTGAGCTGAAAGCTTCATTTAAAGAACCGCTCTTTCTAAAATTATTTCCTAATTCCTGTAGTAAATCCGCATAATTAATAATTTTGTCATTTGTGGCAACAGGAGTTGTCAACCCTCCGGAATAAAGTCTGTTATTTGTTCTGTAGGTATTAAAATTATTGATTTTTGCAACAATATTATTTGTTTTCTCCAAAAACGGATTTGATATCTTTTCAGACGTGTCGGTTTCTCTCTTAGGCGTGACTGACTTTACAATCTCATTAACAATCGGATTTGAAGCTTTACCTAAAAGAGGATTTGAATTTAACGACTTTTTAGAAGCCTGTTTCTTATTATTTTCTACCTTATTTTTTTCCAAAACTGATTTCCACCTACTTATTATGCTAAACCGTCGATCTTCACTTTTTTGTTAGCTTGACTTATAAATTTAACATTACTTAAAATAATTTTACAATATATTCTATCTTATGCAATACGCTATTTAGATGGCAAAATTGACAATTATTGTCTTTTTAATAATTGCCATAGACTATAGAAACACTTACCCTATTTTCGGTATAACTCTTTTTTTATATTTTTTCTAGTGATAATAGGAAAAATTTTACAAAAATTAAGAATTATTCTCATAATTGATTTATAAATGGACATTAATTAAGTTATATGATATTATGAAAAAAAGGAGCTTTATTATGTTAGAGAATTTAATCACAAATAATGCCATGATAATTTCAGGCGCAATACTTTTAATTGCATATATATTTATCGCATCGGAAAAAATTCAAAAATCCGTTGTTGCTCTGGTTGGTGCCGGCTTAACACTTCTGTTAGGGTTGCTGCCATTTGAGGCGCATTATAATGAAAATGCCGGAGTTTATATAAAATCTGTTTTTGAATATATATCGTTTGATGTAATATTTTTACTTGTCGGAATGATGATTTTAGTTGAAATTGCAAGCAAAAGCGGTATTTTTAAGTGGATGGCACTTGAACTGTTAAAAATGACAAAGGGTCATCCGAAATGGGTTCTTTTTACACTTGCTGCATTTACGGCAGTTGCATCAGCATTTTTGGATAACGTAACAACCGTTGTGCTTATGATGCCTGTAACTTTTGTAATCGCAAAAGAACTCGATATTGATCCTGTTCCTTTTTTAATAACTGAAATATTGGCATCAAATATAGGCGGAACTGCGACTCTTATCGGCGACCCGCCAAATATCATAATAGGTGCCAAAGCCGGATTAAGTTTTATGGATTTCCTATATGAGTTAACCGGAATTGTCGCACTTATATTTATCGTAAGCACTATTGTTTTAATTTTTATGTTTAGAAAAAAGCTCACCTCAACTCCCGAAAAAATGGCACAAATAGCCAATATTGATAATTCAAAAACAATCACAAACAAAAATCTTATGATACGATCAATGGTTGTGTTATTTTTAGTAATTTTAGGTTTTGTAACACACGATATGACCGGAATTCCGGCTTATGCATTTGCACTTTCCGGCGCGGCTATATTATTAATATTTGAAAAACCAAAAGAGATTTACGAAAATGTTGAATGGATGACAATATTTTTCTTTGTCGGTTTATTCATAATAATAGGCGGCTTTGAGGCGAACGGCGGAATCAGTTATTTGGCAGATAAATTAATTGAACTCACTCAAGGAAGTTTGTCCGCAGCAACAATGTTAATATTATGGGGATCCGGAATACTCTCCGGATTTGTAGATAATATTCCGTATACGGCAACTATGGCGCCATTGATTGCAGAGGTGCAGCATACCTTGCCTTATGCTGCAGATGTTCATCAACATCATCCGCTGTGGTGGGCATTGTCTTTAGGGGCATGTCTTGGAGGTAATCTCACAATTATAGGTGCCGCAGCAAATGTTATCGTCAGCGAAACAGCTGCATCTAAAAATTATCCGATAACTTTTATGCATTTTATGAAATATGGTGCCTTAGTCACATTTATTTCTCTGGTACTCAGCTCAATTTATTTGTATCTCAAATACCTGCACTAAGCTATTTGCCTCTTATTAAAAGATATCTGCGGCCTGTTTTTATAATGTCATATTTGGCATTTTTCATAACACGGTCCAGATCTCTTTTTTCAATAACTATCATTTTATTCTTATCTTTTAACATTTCAGGGGCTTCAATTTCTTCCCTGTAATCAACTATTCTCTCACTGTAATATAATAACGAATACTTACGTTCCAAATCTACAGCTCCGATATCATAGTTATGCTCTTTTACATACCCTGCAAACTCTATTAAATCATTCTGTCCGAATGTATAGTCTACTTCAAAAAATTCCTCTGTTGCAAATGCAGATACAAACATAACAAAACCTGCAAGAATAGCAAATGAAAAATATGTTCTATTCTTTCGTACGGAAATCAACAGTAATATACCTACTATCAAAAGTAAAATCATACAGAACCATTTTATTGTTAAAATATCCTGATATAACTGCTCAGGCAAGTATAAAGGCGTACATAAACCGGCTATAAAAGCAATTAATATTACAGCAGCCAAAATATATAATGAAATATCTAACGACTTTTTGAATCTATCATAATGGTTCCATATATAACCAGTTATAAATGCTGCAGGTATATAAATAGGCAGTAAATATGTTATAAGTTTTGTACTGGATATTGAGAAAAATACCATAACCCATAAAAATGTTATACAGTTTAAATAAAGAAATTTATGTTCGGTATTTAATGATTCATAAGCATACAACCTGATAGACTTAAACTTTGCAGCAATTGCCGCAATAAATGAAAAAATCCATGGGAAAAAGCCCCATAATAAAGTTACAACAAAGAAGTAAAACGGCTGCTCTCGCCCAACATAATCCGATGTGAAAAACCTTTCTATATGATGTTTAATTATATATTCATTGAAAAATAACGGATCATGTATTTTAAACATCAACGCATGCCAAGGAACAACAACAAGCAAAAACAAAATTGCTCCCGGAATCCAATACACAGGTTTGAATAATTCTTTAAATTTTCTTGCCGCAATTGCCGTAAAAAACATAGTACCAAAAGGGACTGCCAACCCGGGAATACCTTTTGCCATAACCGCAAGTCCGGCAAATAAATAAAACAGCCACCACAAATATTTTTTACTTTTTTCACTGCAAAAATATGTTAATAACCCAAAACATACAGAAAATGCTATACACATTGTAAGCACTATATCCAAAATTGCAAATTTTGCAAGAATGACAAACTCTAAACTTGTTGCAAGAATTAATGCGGCTAAAACACCGAATTTTCTCGAAACTACTCTTCTTCCCGTAATATACACAAGAAAACAAGTTAATGTCCCGTATAAAGCAACCGGAAACCGTGCCGTAAATTCATCAATCTTACCGAATAGCGCAAAAAATAGACACTCACCCCAAAAATACAACGGCGGTTTTTCAAAGAAGTATTCTCCGTTCAAATACAATGTCATAAAGTCTTTTGAATGAAACATATCACGTGCCATCGAAACATATCTGGTTTCATCCACATCCATAAGTGCATATGTTCCTATGTCATTAAAAAATATATAATAAAAAGATATCAATAATCCTATAAAAGTAAAAATTTCAGGGTGTTTCGCAATGAATTGCCATACTTTGGTATTTTTAAGCAAGTTAACTTTTCCCAAATAATTATTTATAAAATTTGCCATTTTTAACTCCTCAAAAAAATTATCCTTGCCGATTATATACCAGTACATATGTGGTTGCAATATATTAATAAGTATTATAAAATAATCGTATGATTTTAGACATAGCACATAAAGAACTGAACAAACTTTTAGAGGGAAATAAAAATTTTATAAACGGCACACCAAACGCAAAAAATATGTGTCTTGAAACTTTAAAAAAATATGCTTATCATCAAAAGCCTTACGCCTGTGTTTTAACATGCTCCGATTCAAGAGTTGTACCTGAGATTATTTTTGACTGCGGAATAGGTGAACTTTTTGTAATAAGGGTTGCGGGCATGACAACAGGTGCTAATGTAATTGAAAGTATAGAATACGCTGTTAAAAAATTAAACGTACCGTTGGTTATTCTTCTTGGACATGATGATTGCGGAGTAATGAAATATGCAAAAGAACATTATCCTGAGCCGATAAGCGATTTTTCATCCATATTAAAATGTGTTTATCCCGTTTTGGACAAAAAAGAAGACATAACCTGCCATAATTTCTTTGCACAGGAACACACAAAATGGGTAGAAGACTACTTGATGAAACATTCCGTAATAATAAATAATGCGGTAAAAAATAATAATCTATATATTGCTAAATGTCATTTCAACCATGATACAGGGGAAGTTGAATTATTAAAGGAGTAACTAAAATGAAAAATGCTTTGATTGTTATGCTGCTTTTAATCATATGTGCCGGTGCAAGCCGAGCATTTATGACAAATTTTGATTTATTAAACAAACGCGGCTGCTGCTCAAGCCACGGAGGTGTTTGCGGTTGCTCGGGCGGAAGCGCACAATGCTGTGACGGAACCCTAAGCCCGACATGCGGATGTGACTAAAAAAGGCTCCAAAAGGAGCCTTTAATTATTACTGCATATTTTCCATTCCATCTGGTCATACAGTTTTTGGAGCTTATCGTGTTTAGCAAGACGTTTCTCAGTCGCCGCAATTGCCTTATTCATATCGTGTGTAATTTTTTTAAACATGTCTACTGCATATTTACCTGTTTTAAATTTTGATAAACGGTTTTGCTGCTTTTTTCTAATCAACAGAAAAACTATAACCGCACCGGCTGTAACAGCCATTGTGCTTAATATAATTCCTGTTACTTTATTCATAACTTATTCCTCCTCAAAGTTATATATTTCTATATCTGTCATTCGTTCATATTCTGAAACAGAAACCGTATCCGGCGCTTGAGCTTTGTGCTCCAAACCTTTTTTCAGAAGCTCCGGCTGCTTTTTGACAAGCTTTTTATCTGCACAGACAATATCCCTGTTAAGAGTTGAATTTATCAATTGAATAGTTTTTTCAGTCGGCGCACCTTTACCGTTTACAGTTTTTTGAGCATCATAGCTTACCCAGGTATCCGGAAGATTGTCAATTGTAGTATAACCTAAATTTTCATCAAGCCGTTTCCCGATTTCATTTTCCAGAATATTAGTTACATATTCTTTTTGGCTTTCAAAATGACAAGGGAGAACAATCTCAGTTCCTATGATTTCTTCAGGATCACGATTTTCATGTTTTTGAAAAACGTTAGCTGCTGCCTGCAAATGTCCAATCTCCATTGCAAGCATTTCTTCCCATATAAGTTTTAAACGCTTATCAACTTCATCCACATAACAGTTATAATAATTGCAGACTTCGGTGAATTCATGGATAAGCCATTTTTCAAGAGGAGTTTCTTTAGGATCGATTAAAGACTCATACATCGTCACGTGTTCTTCTTCAACGTCACAAATTTCAGCGTAAGTCTTTTTTAAATCGTCATTTCCATACATAAAACCGTGTTCGGCATAATAATTATGGGTTTGCTGCTCAGCTGACATAAGGGTTAAGATATTTACCTTTGTCTGCGGTGCGGCCGTATTTTTGTCATAATGTTTTCTAAGCCTTACAGCATTATCATTGTGGTGATTTTGAGTTGGTCTGCCTATTACAACATCAGTCATCCCCTGCAAAATATCATCCGGATTATTTCCTTCATACATATAAGACCACTGGGCATATCTGTACAAATGATCAAAATCTTCTAACAAACCGAAATCATATGTTTCTTTAACATATTCATCAGGTTCATTCTGCGCAAGCCATGCAGTCAAATCTACCGCAACCTGTTCATAACCCAGTGTTGTATCAAGAACGGTTT
Source organism: uncultured Muribaculaceae bacterium (assembly GCA_964470005.1). Classification (GTDB taxonomy): domain Bacteria; phylum Cyanobacteriota; class Vampirovibrionia; order Gastranaerophilales; family Gastranaerophilaceae; genus SIG32. The sequence goes on along the minus strand of CAYYAG010000011.1, from coordinate 9,576 downwards.
GATTAAAAGGTGAAAGCCAGTTAACGGTTGTTTGCTGCATATCTTCAATACGACGAATTTTTGCAAGCAGAACTTTTAAATCCTGATCGTCGCATTTCCTCGCCAAACAATGTTTGAAGCCCCAGGCCTCGGTTTCAATACCATTCATCAGAATTTGTCTTGTTCTTGTATAACAGTCAACCTCCATTCTATTGTATGGCCGTTTTACGATATCATGCCAGGATTTTAACTGTTTTTCTATTGGAATTCCTTTTTCTTTTAAAGCATTAAATGTCATAATTCTCCTTTCTATAAGCCTAATGCATACGCAAAAAGCTCTCCTACCTTATGGTTATAAAATTTTCCATCATCTTTGGCAAACAAATTTTCCCAATGACTTTCAGAGGTACCGTTTTCAGAATATGAATGATTTGTCATCATTATTTGATGAGTATTTGTGTCATATCTTAATGGGAAAATATCACCTGTCTGCATAAAACTCGGTAATTTATCACTTGCAAGATAAAACCCGAAAAGTGCTGAATTTATTCTGTTAAGTCTTTGTTCATAAGACAGACCGCCGGTATTATTATCATTTTCAACTTCAACACCGGGCGCATAATCCCTCATATATTTACACTTTTCAGATAAATCCCTTACTGCAAAAAAATCATCTCCTGTAATATAATCTGTACCAGCTGTGAGCCCCATATTCCTGTACCGCTCAAAATCATTTGAACTTTTTTCCCCGACAAAACTTATATCTGTTTTGCCTGAACGTAAACGAATTTCATTCAAAATATACTGCATCTGGGAATATTCCGGTAAAGCTCCGACCCCGGTATAATTTCCCATATCATAGCCTCCTATATGCTTTGCAGAATCAATGAACATCGCCTCAAATCCCAAATCCATTAATTTAACACACTCATTTATATAAATTTCTACATGTTCATCATTTTTCCAATCAAAAGTAACATCTTCTTTATCGGGAGATGCAACTTTCATTTGATCAGCAGAAACTACCATTCTAAAACCTGATTTTATTCCCCTGAAATGAACCAGATCATTAAAAGCTTTTAACTGTTCCTCCGGTGAAATCTTATCTGTTAAGTTATAAGAAATAACATTTTCACTATAACCTGCATTCAGTTTTATACCATATATTGAATTTTCTTCATACAGCCCTTTATTGTATCCGTCACCGTAAATATTTGGAAAAATCTGCGAAATAATAACACAATTTGCCCAGCTTCTTGCAGAAGGAGGAATAGCCGGAAGAATTTTTATCATGCTCAAAATCCCGCAGCAGTTTCTGTCGTAATGTATCTCAGATATTGCACGGTTATTAATTTCTATATAATTTGCAAGACGCCCCCATTTGTCGCCGTAATTTGGCGTTTCTATATGCTCCGGAAAACTTTCAAAGAATATATTATTTTCCGAAAGCGTAACAATTGATTCAACTGCCTGTTTCAAAGACCTTTTTAACAACTCTGCCGGAACAATATTTGCCACCCATTTTTTTGTGGTATTTATCGCGTAATAGGTATGTTCCTCAGTCCAGACATCTTTTTTAAGCCTTGTTGTATGAGCGGAAGCTTTTAAAATTTTATTTACACAATTCATAACACTCAATGTATAAATAAAACTTAACTTTTTTTCATTACCCAAAATGTTAATTATTCCATTTAAATCTTTACGTGTTAAACTAAAATCATAAACAGGAGTGTCTTATGATTTCTAAAAAAATGGAAACGGCATTTAACGAACAAATTAACAAAGAGTTTTACTCTGAATACCTGTATTTATCAATGCAGGCATATTTTGAACGATTAAGCCTGACAGGTTTTACAAACTGGATGACCGTACAGGTTCAGGAAGAACATGCTCATGCTATGGGAATGTACAATTATTTGCATGAAAGAGGAGGGAAGGTTGAACTTCTTGCAATAGCTAAACCTCAGACTGAATGGACATCTCCGCTTGATGTATTTAAAAGTGTTCTTGAACATGAACAGTATGTAACTTCCTGTATTAACAAACTAATGGACACCGCCGAACAAGAAAAAGACCGCGCAGCTTTATCTTTCCTCGACTGGTATTTAAAAGAACAGGTTGAAGAAGAAAATAACGTTGGCGGAGTTCTGGCAAAACTGGAACTTATAGGCGACGACAAACACGCATTATTATTGCTTGACAAAGATCTTGCAACAAGAACTTTTGTTGAGCCTGTTATAGGTTAATAGGGGAATATTATTCCATTATTTTTAAAATAAGGTATCAATATGATTAAAACACTTTCAAAAATATTCACTGTATTTATACTTTTATGCGGAACAGCATTGGCATATGATGAAGCAAAACAGGTAAAAGCAAGCCACATTCTGGTAAAAACCCGCGCAGAAGCAATCCAGATTAAAAAAGATCTTGACAACGGCGGCGATTTTGCTTATTACGCAAAAACATACTCATTATGCCCTTCCGGCCAAAACGGCGGGAACTTAGGATATTTTTCAAGAGGTCAAATGGTTCAGCCGTTTGAAGATGCGGCTTTTGAGCTCCCTGTAGGTACAATATCCGAACCTGTCTATACTGAATTTGGCTGGCATTTAATTAAAGTTACGGATAAAAAATAATGTTTTATTATGATTATAAGTCAAAATTCGGCAGAATTTATATATCCGCTGATGATAATTATATTTTGGAAATTTCTTTTAAAAAACCTGAATACAAAAAACACGAAACCGCTTTAATCAAAAAAGCATTTTCTGAGCTGGCAGAATACTTTGATGGCCGCAGAAAAACATTTGACCTACCGATAAAACTTAACGGTACTGATTTTCAGAAAAAAGTTTGGAATGAACTTATTAAAATCCCATACGGCACTACTATAAGCTATAAAAATCTTGCCAAAACCATAGGCAATGAAAAGGCATGCCGTGCTGTCGGTATGGCGAATAATAAAAATAAAATTATGATTATAATTCCTTGTCATAGAGTTATTGGCTCAAACGGCGATTTAACAGGTTATGCCGGCGGTTTAAATTTCAAAAAAGAGTTGATTAATCTGGAAACACGTAGTGCCTGAAATTGACAATGTTGTTAAAATATGTTAGTATCCAAAATATACTAATGAGGTTAAAATGGAATTAAAAGAGCTGCCAAAGTGTCCTGTTGAGACAACGCTGAAATTATTAAACACCAGATGGAAAATTTTAATAATACGTGATTTATTAAGCGGAACAAAACGTTTTGGGGAACTAAAAGACTCTCTTGGAAAAATTACACAAAAAGTTTTAACTACAAACTTACGTGATATGGAAAAAAACGGGCTTGTTACCAGAAAAGTTTACCGACAAATTCCGCCGAAGGTCGAATATACCTTAACTGATATCGGCTATAGCCTTGCTAACATTCTTGACAGCATGGCAGATTGGGGAAGCGGTTATAAAGAATATTTAAAACTTATTTCAAAAAGTAACAAAACACATTAGAACTCTTATCCCAACGAGGATAATAATTATTTGATAGTGTAGAAACCATAACCCGCTAATAAATTCCTGTTTGCAAAACATAAATCTATTACAAAAAATTAGTTTGCACGATTAACAAGACTTTTAGAACAAGAAATACAAGCCGGAATATTGAAGTTCTTTGTTTTTCTTTTATAATTGAAGATATGAAGTACAGAGAAAACGTAAGAAATTTTTGTATTATTGCACATATAGATCACGGAAAATCCACTCTTGCTGATAGATTACTGGAATATACCGGAACTGTGGCGGAACGCGATATGCAGGATCAGCTTTTGGATTCAATGGACATTGAACGCGAACGCGGGATTACTATCAAACTGAACGCTGCCAGAATGAATTACAAATCAAAAGACGGCAAAGATTATATCCTTAACTTGATTGATACACCCGGCCATGTTGATTTTTCATATGAGGTATCAAGATCTTTAGCGGCTTGTGAAGGCGCACTTTTAATTGTCGATGCGACTCAAGGTGTTGAAGCACAAACCCTTGCAAATGTTTATCTTGCAATTGAACAGAATTTGGAAATTATTCCTGTAATTAATAAGATTGACCTCCCATCTGCCGATGTTGAAAGGGTTAAGGAAGAAATTGAAGAAGTTCTGGGGATTGATGCCTCTATGGCTATTCCCGTAAGTGCAAAAGCCGGAATAGGTATTGAAGAAGTTTTAGAAGCTGTTGTGGATTTTGTCCCGCCGCCTGTAGATACATCAGATAAACCCTTGCGCGCCCTTGTATTTGATAGTGCTTATGATCAGTATTTGGGAACTCTTTGCTTTTTCAAAATTATTGACGGGAAAATGAATCTCGGAGAAAAAGTTAAATTTATGGCTTCCGGCAAAGAATATGAAGTTGTGGAATTGGGATATCTTACTCCTACAAGGGTACAGGTGGATAAACTTACCTGTGGAGATGTAGGGTATTTTGCTGGTTCAATTAAAGAATTAACAAGATTTGTCGGCGATACAATAACAAGTGTCGAAAATCCAGCAAAAGAACCTTTACCTGGATATAAGGAAGCTTTACCTATGGTATTTTCAGGTATGTACCCCGTTGATAACGATGATTACCATAACTTAAAAGAAGCTCTGGAAAAATTAAAACTCAATGACAGCAGTATAACTTTTGAACCTGAAACTTCAAGTGCACTGGGATTTGGCTTCAGATGCGGATTTTTAGGAATGCTGCATATGGAAATTGCTCAGGAAAGACTTGAACGTGAATACAACCTTTCTCTTGTAACTACTGCTCCGTCTGTTGTTTATCATGTATACAAAACTAACGGAGAAATGGTTGAAATAGACAATCCCTCAAACCTTCCTGCGGCACAATACAGAGATTATATTGAAGAACCTTATGTAAAGGTACAGATAATTACTCCGAACGATTACGTCGGAACTTTAATGGATCTGGCACAATCTAAACGCGGCATATTTATTAATATGTCTTATCTTGATAAAGTTAGAGCAAGCCTTGAATATGAAATTCCCTTGAGTGAAGTAATTACTGATTTTTATGATCAATTGAAATCCCGCTCTAAAGGTTATGCAAGTATGGATTATGAATTCAAAGACTACAAACGTTCAAAACTCGTAAAACTTGATGTTATGCTTGCAGGCGAAGTCGTTGACGCTCTTTCTGTAATCTGCCATGAAGATAATGCTTTTTATATAGGCCAAAAATTAACCGCTAAATTGAAAGAAATTATTCCCAGACAATTGTTTGAAGTACCTGTTCAGGCAGCAATCGGCGGACGTGTTATTGCACGTACAAATATTAAGGCTATGCGTAAAAATGTCCTTGATAAATGCTATGGCGGAGATATCTCCCGTAAACGTAAGTTATTGGAAAAACAGAAAAAAGGTAAAAAACGTATGAAATCTATCGGCCGTGTTGAAGTCCCCCAAGAAGCTTTTATGGCTGTTCTAAGCCTTGACGATGAGTAAATAGATTATCAAATAAATTATACTGCATTGCGTGTAAAGCAACCTCTGTCCTGTTTTTACACTCAAGTTTTCTTAATATAGCACTTATATGCGCCTTGACTGTATGATGAGTTATATCAAGAATTGAGGCTATTTCTTTGTTAGTAAGACTTTTTGTCAGATAATATAAAACTTCTAATTCCCTATCAGTTAATGTTTTACTATTTCCTGCCATAATATCTCCTTTTCTTAATAATATCTCTTTATATTTTTATACTATCAAATATTCCCCAATAATCTATTACCCATATGTCTAAATATAGCTTAAAATTTTATAAACCCATATATATTGCTTTTTTTCATTTTTATTAATGTAACTATTTGTAACAATATGTAAAAAGTATATAACTTTTACGCAATTTTTAGATACAAAAATACTTTTTAAAAGTATAAATGGAAATTTTGAAATAGGAAATATTTATTAAGAGAATGTGAGTAAAAAGGAGAAACCATTATGGGTATCGAATTTAACGGAAATGGAAATGTAAGCAGTAATTTGTTTATCAACGGAGGAATTAAACCGCAGCAAATCGGTGGAAAAGAACAAGTTGAAATCAACATTACCGATAACAAAGCTATCGGAGAATTTGGTGACAAGCTGCTTGAGCAGGTTCAACCG
>CAYYAG010000011.1:0-3354 GCA_964470005.1 uncultured Muribaculaceae bacterium | reverse complement strand
AAAGACCGGCAAATCCGGTCTTTTTTTTAATAATTATTGATACAGCTGATTAACAAATAAAAGTCATCTTTATAAGGCTTACAGGAAAAACAATCTTTTATGTAAAGTTTTGTAAAATAAATAGTGGAAAATCTGCATTTTTATTAAAGAAAATTAAAAATATACCGATATGTATCATGTGAGTAAATAAAAGGAGTCATGTGATGGCAATTGAATTTAATGGAAAAAGAAATGTAAATCATTTTGGAATCGGAAAAGACGTATCCGGCTCTAAAAATGTTCAGAAGGAAGAAAAGGCAGCAGAACAAAAATCTGTGTCAGACAACAAATTTGTCAAAGATTTGGGCGAAGACCTGCTGACAAGCACAACAGCAAGTGCATACGGCATTAATTTTACAAAAACTGCAGGAACAAAAATTGACAACGCTTTTTGGGGCGATGCTTTAAAAGGCCTGAAATTAAAAGACACAACACTTTCACCAGCAACAACCGAAGGTATTGCTGAATTAGATAATGAATTTGCAATGATTGATATGGAAAGAAAAATGGCTTCATCCCCATTTATTCAAGCTCTCAACGAAGAATTCGGAATTTCATAAAGACTTATAAATTACATTTACGGTGCAAAAGCACGACTTTTTCACATTTACTCACACAAATTTAAAGGCTGACAAGTTTGTCAGCCTTGTTAATTATGATTCTACATATTCTCTCAAACGTTTAGATCTATTCGGGTGACGAAGTTTTCTCAACGCTTTTGCTTCAATTTGTCTAATACGTTCACGTGTTACACCAAACAATTGACCTACTTCTTCAAGAGTTCTCTGACGGCCGTCATCCATACCAAAACGCAGCCTTAAAACATCACGTTCCCTCGGGGATAAAGTGCACAAAACTTCAGCTAAATCTTCCCTCAAAAGTTCTGATGCAACCGTCTTAATTGGAGCGTCAGCTTCTTTATCTTCAATAAAATCACCCAGACGTGAATCTTCTTCTTTACCGATTGGTGTCTCCAAAGATAACGGTTCTTGAGCAATTTTAATAATCTCACGAAGTTTCGGGATGGAAACATTCATTTCAATTGCAAGTTCATCTTCGGTCGGTTTTCTTGAAAGTTCTTGAGCCAAACGACGTGTGACTTTTTTCAACTTGTTAATTGTTTCAACCATGTGAACGGGAATACGAATTGTCCTTGCCTGATCGGCAATTGCACGTGTTATTGCCTGTCTAATCCACCATGTGGCATAAGTCGAAAACTTAAAACCGCGTTCATGGTCAAACTTTTCAGCAGCACGAATTAAGCCTAAGTTGCCTTCTTGAATAAGGTCTAAAAATAACATTCCGCGTCCTACATATTTTTTAGCGATACTAACAACTAAACGCAAATTTGCCTGAACAAGTTTTCTTTTAGCAATAGCACCTGGTGTGCCGCCTTGAAGAATTTTCCTTGCAAGTTCAATTTCTTCTTTTGCAGACAACAATTTGATTCGTCCAATTTCTCTTAAATACAATCTTACCGGATCGTCAACCGCAATCCCTTTCGGCAATTCAAAATCAGCATCGTCCTGTTCTTCATCTGTATCCGACATCATATAGATATCATCCATGCTCATTTTATTATCTATTTTTGAGGTAACAATATCTTCTATATTATCAGTACTAATGTCCATATTTATATAATTTACACTGTCATTTTCAGACCCTAAAACGTTATCCTCATCTAAGTCGTGTAAATCCAGAGTTTCATCTTCCAAAACACTTGCAACTGAGGAACTGGGTTGTCTTTTTTTACTCATTAATTTTTCTCCGATTATTAATTTTATCTCTTAATTGCATTTGAATTTTCAGGGCTTCTGTATCATCGTCATTTACATACCTATATAAATTACGCATTTTTTCTTTTTCTTTTTCCCGTTGACATTGATTTATTTTATTAATATTTTCTTTAATTATATTTTCAAAGTCTTTTGGGGAGAGGTTTTTATAGCTTTCGGAAATACTTATAAGATCTGTCACAATCGTCTGTAGTTCCGGGTTTTGAATAAATTCCGTATATAAATGTTCAATTAATTCCTTTACATTATTTACGGTACATGTTAATTTGTCAATTGTAGATTTTACAATTATTAACGTTTCGTTTTCAAACACCGTATCCGCTATTAATGCCTTAATGTCATCAAAGCTTAAGGGACTTTCGGGTACTACAAAAACGCTCAATAAATTTTTTTGCGCTTTTTCTACAATTGAAACATCTTTTGTTACATTCTTAACAAAACTTTCAAAACCTGCATCTGACTGTACATAAGAATTAACCTCACGGGCTAAAACTTTGCTATCCATATCAAGCGCTTGAGCAACCATCTCAATATATTCCGCCCTTACAATTTCATTCCTGATTTCCTGAAGTATAGGAATAATTATTTTCACGAACCGGGCTTTTTCTACAGGAGTTTTATATTTTTCCTTATTTTTCAAAATATTATTAATCTGAAAATCTATCAACAGCGGGGCATGTTCCATATATTGTTTATAACTTTCGGCCCCAACCGAACGTATAAATTCATCGGGATCTTTACCTTCCGGCGGGGCAATCACACGGATTTCACAGGCATACTTATCATTTGATGTTGCAATATAACTTTCGTCAAAAAGTTTTATATTACCTATACCTTCAAATACTTCTTTAATAATTTCGGCACCCCTATCTGTTGCCTTTTGGCCGGCAGAATCTGTATCAAAAGAAAGAAATATTTTTCTTGACTTTGTATATCTTGACAGAAGTTTAACATGTTCTTGTGTCAAAGATGTGCCGCAAGCCGCAACACAGTTTTCAATACCATGAGCCTGTGCAGATATCACATCAAAATATCCTTCCATTAAAATTACGCTGTCTTGTTCTTTTATAGCATCTTTTGCTGTATATAAACCGTAAAGTAACTTGCTTTTATTATAAATAAGCGAATCGGAAGAATTCAGATATTTAGGAGATTGACCGTCTTCAATCGCACGGGCGCCAAAAGCTACAAAATCACCAAATTCATTTTGAATAGGAATTATAATTCTATTCCTGAATCTATCGACAAAACGGCTTTCTTTACCGGATATTATAAGATTAGATTTTTCCAGGATGTCATCGGAAAAATCTTTTCTCAATTCATCATACAATGCCGTATAACCCTTTGGAGCAAGCCCGAGATGGAACTTTTTTATAATATCTTTTGATATTCCTCGTTTAGAAAGGTATTTCAATACTTTTTCCGAAGCAGCATCAGATTTTTTTAATAAACAATCGGAATAAAACTCCACAGCACGTGAACACGCATTTATCATCTGCTGTTTAATATCTTTGGATGC
>CAYYAG010000010.1:0-45910 GCA_964470005.1 uncultured Muribaculaceae bacterium | reverse complement strand
CTCGACCTCACGGGTATGAGCCGTGCGCTCTCACCAACTGAGCTACCTTGCCATATTTACTGACAAGTTTTATTCTCACATAAAAGATTTGAATTTTCAAGTATTTAGTTATATAATTTTTTTATTGATAAATGAACAATAATTTTTTATTATGATTAAAGATTTAACAAAAGGTGCTCCACTAAAACTTATACTGCTATTTTCAATCCCTCTATTAATTGGAAACATTTTTCAGCAGCTATATAACCTTGCGGATATAATAATTGTCGGAAGAACCCTCGGGGTTAATGCACTTGCTGCAGTTGGGGCCGTTGCTCCGTTGTTTTTTCTGATAATGTTTGCCGTAACCGGTATGACAAACGGTTTTGCAGTAATTACCGGACAAAAATTTGGAGCCGGCGACGAAAATGGCGTAAGGCGTTCTGTTGTAGTTTCTACATTATTAAGTACTGTTTTCACTATATTCTTCTCAATTATATGTATTATATTGATGAAACCAATTTTATTTTTTATGAATGTGCCGGATGAAATTTTTCATGATGCATACTGGTATATTCAAATATGTATCTTCGGACTTCTTACGGCAAACTATTATAACCTTCTTGCAAGTGTTGTCCGAGCTCTGGGTGACAGCAAAACTCCTCTGTACTTTTTAATTCTCGCATCTGTTTTAAATGTAGTACTTGCTTTAATTTTCATATTGCAATTCCACTGGGGCGTTCCGGGTTCTGCAATTGCATTAATTCTATCTCAGGCTTTTTCTGTTGTTTTATGTCTTATATTTATAAAAAGACGCTTTCCTATACTTCATTTTAATAAGTCCGACTGGTTATTCAAAAAAGAAAATCGCAGACAGGATTATGAATTTATAGCAGAACATATAAAAGTGGGCTTTCCTATGGCGATGCAATTTTCTGTGCTCGGCATTGGTATTTTAATTATCCAGAGTGTTTGTAATACTTTCGGACCAAACGTAATAGCCGCAATGACCGCATCATTAAGAATAGAACAAATAGCTACCATGCCTATGCTTTCTTTCGGGGTTGCTGTATCAGTTTTTGCGGCACAGAATTTTGGGGCAGGGAATATAAATCGTATCCGCTATGGAGTTTTAAGAACTTCTCTGATAAATTTAATTTTAAGTATATTTATGGCCCTTATAATGCGCTATTGGGGAACGTATATTGTAGGAATATTTATAGGCAGCGAAAAAACCTCCGTAATAAATATTGCTCATGAATATTTATGGATAAGCACATTATTTTATTTCTTTCTCGGACAAATCTTTATTTTTAGAAATGCGCTGCAAGGTATGGGCAAACCACTTATTCCGCTTACGTCATCTTTTGCCGAGTTAATGATAAGATCTTTTGCTGCAGTGTACCTGGCCGTAAAATTCGGTTACTATGGCATATTTTATGCAGGTCCTATTGCATGGATTACCGCATATGCTGTTGTATCTATAGGTTATTTTATTAATATCAAAAAATTAATTTACAAATCATTAAAAGAAAAATCACTTAATTAATTATAATACTTTCAAAAACGTATCCAAAAGTAATAATTTTTCTTTATTTTTATGCAATCACTCAACTTTTTTTAATAATTATAAAACAATTCTAAATCGCTATCTTTTCAAATAGAAAAAGTTGAGCGACATCCACATTTAAAGCTTAAACAATCTTTTTTAAAGTTTTTGCGGAAACAAAACCTTTCCCGAAATAATCAACATTTGTAACTGTTGTTAAAATATTTTTTGTCATAATTCCCTCATTTTAAAAAGGATAAAATTGATTTATCTTTTATATATTGGAAAAAAGTTATGAAAAATTATACAATCTGTTAATTTAATAAGTTGATTGAATAACTTATATTTATTTCCAGGGAGAATTATATGAACACAATTATAGAAAAAATAAAAGCGCGACAAATTTTAGATTCACGCGGTAACCCCACAATTGAAGTTGAAGTAAAGCTTCCATGTAATAAAACAGGATGTGCCGCAGTACCGTCAGGCGCGTCCAAAGGAAAATATGAAGCATTAGAGCTTCGTGACGAAAATAAATCTAAATATAACGGCAAAAGTGTCTTGAATGCAGTAAAAAACGTTAACGAAAAAATTGCACCCGAACTTATCGGTAAAAACGCATTTTGGCAGAACAACATAGACGCTCTTATGATAGAACTTGATACAACAGAAAACAAATCAAAACTCGGAGCAAATGCCATATTAGGGGTTTCTCTTGCCACAGCAGCGGCTGCTGCGAATAGTTTGGAAATTCCTTTATATAGATATTTAGGCGGCGTAAATGCTGTAACACTTCCTGTCCCTATGATGAATATTTTAAATGGAGGCGCGCATGCAAATAATAACCTTGATTTTCAAGAATTTATGATAACCCCTGTAGGAGCTCAAAACTTTGAGCATGCTCTACAAATAGGCGTAGAAATTTTTTATAAGCTTAAAGAAATTCTTAATAAAAAGGGTTTAACAACCTCTGTGGGTGACGAAGGCGGGTTTGCACCCGAACTTCAACACAATTCTGATGCAGTTGAACTTATTTTAGACGCGATAAATCAAACATCTTACTCTACTGATGATGTAAAGATATCTCTTGATATTGCTTCATCAGAATTTTTTGAGAACGGACAATATATATTAAAAAGTGAAAACCTTTCACTTTCAAGCGAACAAATGGTTGAACTTTTATATAATTGGACAGAAAAATACCCTATTATATCAATAGAAGACGGTATGTCGGAAAATGATTGGCAGGGGTGGAAACTTTTAACACAAAAACTGGGTGATACATGCCAGCTTGTAGGCGATGACCTTTTTGTAACAAACCCCAAAAGACTAAACGAAGGAATTAAAAAAAGTATTGCAAATTCTATCTTGATTAAATTAAACCAAATCGGAACTTTAACTGAAACATTACAAACTATCCGACTGGCTCGACAAGCCGGCTACTCTGCCATCGTATCCCACCGCTCCGGCGAAACCGAAGATACTTTTATTGCGGATCTTGCCGTCGCAACAAATTGCGGGCAAATCAAAACCGGTTCACTTTCACGTTCTGACAGAATTGCAAAATACAACCGGCTTATACGTATTGAACAAGAGTTGGGTGCTGCTGCAAAATACCCCGGTATTTTAGCTTTTAAGGGTCAATAAAAAAATATTTAACATCTTTTAATATGTAAAAATATGTAACAATCAACTTAAAAACTTTAAAGATTTTACCATGGCATCCGATAAATTCTATGTAAGATCTTTAAGGAGAAGTGTATTATGAACGAAAAGAAAATCATGAGCGAAGAAGATTTAATGGTTGATTTTGCCGAAATGACAAGTTTCGACTTTAATTCTTTGGATTATCAGCAAATGCAGGATTTGCATAAAATTACAGACAGCGAATACTCTGCAAAACCTTATGCATTTAAGTTTGGCAAATTTGATCTTGCAGATTTGTTCAAATCATTTGTTGCTCAAAAAGAGGTGTAAAGCTAATTAGGGAGTTATGTGTATGGAAAATTTTGATGATTTGTTTGCGGAAAACTGCTTTTTGCCCTGTATTGGCGAAGCAGAACCCAAACAACAGCCGTATGTAAGACAGCATAAAGATTTAGACACGCTGCTTGCAGAGTTAGAAGTGATAAAGAACAATATTGAGGAGATAAAAGCCAAAGAATGGCATCTGGCAAAACTGATGCAATTCCACAAAGAAGGGCTCACCCCGAATTAGGCTACCGGACAAAAGAGAAGCACCTATAGTGCTTCTCTTTTAATAAAAAGCACTTCCTTTGGAGAAGTGCAACAATTACTTTGTCAGAAAAATAGAAAAAAGGAGTATTAAGCCAAACGGGGTTTACCTGTAAGATTTATTAATGCGTCTATGACTTTTGGCATTTGGCATACAAAAGAGTAATTACCGTTTGCTAAAGAACATTTTTTGCAGTCACAATGAATTCTGTAGCATTCAAGTGCCTGTTCTGTCCAGTTTTGCGTTATGGATTCTGAAATCTCTCCTACCCTTGTCTGCGGATAAAAATCTTCCTCCAGCTCCGGATACTCTCTCATTACAAACCCCACAGATTACCTACCCATGTTCATTTTAACAGATCAAATTTTTTATTTAATCCTCTATTTAATGGATATTTCACAGTTACTTATTCAAGTAATTTTTCTATAATCTTTTCATTGTATCTGTTATCAACAGCACTAAATGGGTAAACCACTCCACCAAATTCTTTTTCTACCTTTTTTATAACACTATGAATATTTGGTTTCGATACATAATCTATTTTGGTGACAACAGTAAATATCGGTAAATTATATGCCTCAACCCATTCCCTCATCTGAAAATCGTTTTTCTGAATATCATGCCTGCCGTCAACAAGTTGGATTAAAGACTTAATCTGTGTACGTTTGAGCAAATATTCTTCAAGATATTTTTGCCACCGGTTTTGTGCTTCCTTTGAAACTTTTGCGTACCCGTATCCCGGTAAATCTGCTATTATAAATTTATCCGAAAAGTTAAAAAAATTTATTAATCTTGTTTTACCAGGTGTATTAGACGTTTTCGCAAGTTTTTTATTATTAGCAAGAGCGTTTATAAATGAAGATTTACCAACATTGGAACGACCTAAAAGCGGAAATTCGTTTAGCTGAAAATCCGGACACTGACTTAATTTTTCAGCACTGACTATAAAATTTGCCTGCATAAAAGGTCTCATTTAAGTGCCTTTTCCTTTTGTTCTTTTAACCGCCGCTTATACAATACTGTCTGAAATAAATTATACATATTATCGCTATCAACAACAGTAATCTGTGTTTTTTTATTAACTATATCAACATTTACCGACGGAGGATTACTAAAGATATTCGTCTTTATATTTACAATTTGAAAAAGCCCCTCAGTTAAAACACTTAGTGGCTCTCTCAAAAATATTTCAAATGTTTTTCTAATATCAAATTTTTGCATTCAACTATTTAAGTTTTTTCTTGTATTTATTTATCTTTCTGGTTACTTCATTTTTGTCGGAAGCATTAGGGTTGTATGACAAATACTGATTATAGTATTTAATTGCACCCTGATAGTTCTTTTCCGCTTCATAAGCCATTGCTTTTAATTTTGCAATCTCTGCCGAATTGTGGAAGAAGTCAATTGCACGGTTACAATACTCAATTGTTGATGCATAATTTTGTTCCCTGTATTGTCTTCTGGCAACATCCAAAAATTCTTTAGATTTTATTTCGCAAAGATTAATATAATCTATACCATTTTTGGCAATAACGTTATTCGGTTCGTTCTGCAAAACTTTTTTCAAAGCTGTTCTTGCTGTTTTGAATTGTTTATTATGAAGAAGAATTTCTGACAAATACAAATAGTCATCTATACTTTTTGAGAAATTAATAGCATTTTCAAACGTATAAACCGCATCTTTTTCTCTGCCGAGTGCAAGATACGCTTCACCTTTGATTACAGTATCCATTAAACTGTTGCTTGCAGATTGAATAATATAATTCAAGCTATCCTTTGACATATCAGCCTGATGCATAATTCTTGCAAGTTTAATCTTTGCAAGGTGTAGTTTTAAATCATCCGGTGTCTTTTCAATGGCTTTATTTACATAATCATAAGCCAAATATACATCTTTGTTTGTAGTATAAGATTCACTGTCTGCTGTATCTTTTGCCATTTCATAGTATGTATTTGCAAGACCGATTATTGCATTATCATTATATGTTTCATCACCAAGCAGTCTTGAATAATAATCAAGCGCCTGATTATATTTTTTGGTTTCCAAAGACATATTGGCAACTCTATAAATGCCATCTTTATAATTAGGATTAATAACAATTGCTGTCTTTAACTGTTCCATAGCAAACTCTGAATCGGCTCTGCGTTCATAAACGCCTGCAAGGTTTATATAAGGACGTGAATTTTCAGGTTTAACAGCAACTGCTTTTTTGAATGAATTGATAGCAGCCGCCTGATTGCCCTGTCTTAAATACAATTCACCCTGCAAATTTAAAGCCGGTGAAGAATTTGGATTAATGTGAATTGAGTGGTTAATCCAGGTCAAAGCAGCTGAATAATTTTTTCTTCTTGCTTCCACCTGTGCCATATGGTACATTGATGTCGGGTTATGAGAATTATGTTTCAAAGCCTGTTGAAAATATTGTTCAGCCTCATCAAGCTTATTATCCATCATCGCAAGGGTTCCAAGATTGTCATATGCCGGAGCAAAATCAGGTTTTATCTGCAATGCAACCTGAAATAATTCCTGAGCATCTTTTTTATTTCCCAATCTTAATGTTGCAACACCCATTGCGTTATATGCTTCAAAGTGGTTATTATTTAAATTAACAGCATCTACAAATTCTTTTATAGCATTTGTTGTAAGATTTCTTGCATTTTTAATATATTCAACGTCAGAAGATGTTTGTCTGAACATATAAATTAAACCCTGTGCATAGTGCAAATCTGCATTATTAGGATTATTTTTCAACAATTTATCAAGTTCTGTCTGAGCAGGGGCAAGTTTATATTGTTTTGCCATAGATACAATCCGCAAAGCCTGAGCGTCAATATCATTCGGATTTTGCGCCAAAAGATTTTTCAATGCCGCATCTGCTTGAGAATAATTATTATATTCTATCATTTTACTAATTTCCGGGTACTTTCTGGAAACTTTATTTTTCTCAACTTTTGCCTCTAAATCCGCAGCAAAAACAGCAGAAAATGACATAATGCCCGTAAGAATCATTGCTGATACTAATAACTTTTTACAACTCATATTATCTCCTGATTTTTTACTATTCTAAATATTATAAATATATTGTATAATATATATTATAAAAAAGCAATACGGTGAATGATGGGTTTAAATGCGAGTTCAAAGCAAAATTTAGAAGATTTTAAATCATACATACTGGTTGAAAAAAATTTCTCAGAACATACTGCAAAAGCTTACTGTTCGGATATTTTAAGTTTTCTTGTGTGGATGGATGAGTTGTCATGCGAAAATGTTAATTTTTCTAAAGTAAGAGATTATCTGCATTTTATACAAAAGTTTAACTACAAAAAAACAACTATAGCCAGAAAAATTGCATCTATCAGAACATTTTATAAATTTTTATACCGTGAAAGAAAAGTCAACTCCAATCCTGCAATGCATCTCAATACTCCCAAGCGACCGAAATCTTTGCCAAAATTTTTAACTCCGGATGAAATCGAAAAAATTCTCAATAATGTTAAAATTGATACTCCTTCCGGATTCCGTAATCGTGCAATATTAGAACTTTTATGGGCAACGGGCATGCGCGTTTCAGAACTCAGTGGATTAAATTTTGGAGATTTAAATTTAGAAAATAATGAAATAAGGGTTTTTGGTAAAGGTGCAAAAGAAAGAATTATTCTTGTAACTGACAGGGCAAAAACCTATCTGGAAAGATATCTAACATCTGCAAGAATGCTTATTCCAAAAGGTTACAGGCTTGAAGAACCAACAGAGAGCTCTCCTGTTTTCATAAATAATACAGGTTACAGACTCCAGCCTAGAACAATCCGAAATGTTATAAATGAAATTGTGGAAAAAATTGAGTTGCCCAAAAAAGTTACACCTCACGTATTCAGGCATAGCTTCGCAACTCATTTGATAGAAAACGGTGCTGATTTGCGTATTGTTCAGGAACTATTAGGGCATGCCAGTATTTCTAACACTCAAATATACACCCATGTTTCTATGCAGCATATGAAAGAGGTGTATAATGAATCACACCCAAGAGCCTAGAGCCACGGATAATTGTACTTGATTTCCCAACCGTCAAAAAATATTACTGATCCGCAGATTTGCGGGTTTGCATCCGTTGAACATTCATTTAAAGTCTTCTCTCTTGACGTGCTATGTTTATGAAAACCAAACTCTCTTGTGTTTAAAATCAAAGGTCATAAGAAAAACATCTTTACCTATTGTTTTTGCTTTCTCAAAACCATTTATATCAGTTCCCAAACTAATATTTCGATATTCTGTATAGGCACAACTCCCATCCTCATTTGTTTCCGCCTTTTGGTTTATACAATCTTTTTATGTTTCTTTGCTTTTTCGTTCTCTTACTAAAATTTTTATTGGTGTCCCAAAAAATCCAAAAGCTTCACGCAATTTGTTTTCTAAATATCGTTTATAGTGGTCTTTCAACAAATCAGCATTATTAGCAAAAATTACAAATGCCGGAGGTTGAACATTGATTTGTGTTGAATACAAAATTTTTAATCTTTTATTTTTAACACTTTGCGGAGGATTTAGTGTATAAGCTTCGTTTATAATTTTGTTCAAAAGTCCTGTTGAAACCCGCTTTGTTGCTTGTTCATACACATCAACAGCTTTTTCAAAAATCTGATTTAATCTTTGTCTCGTAACCGCACTGATATATATTTTGGGGGCAAAGTCTAAAAAAGGAATATCATTTGCAAGCTTTTTATCAAATTGATTAATCGTATTAGATTTTTTATCTTCTATTAAGTCCCATTTATTTATTGCAACTATAAGCCCCTTTCCTGCTTCTGTAATAATTGATGAAATCTTTTTATCCTGATCCGAAATACCTTGTGTTGCATCTATAACAAGGACAGCAACATCACAATCTCTAATTGATCGAATAGCTCTGTCCACCGCAAATTTTTCAACTCCCCAGTCAACCTTTGATTTTTTTCTTATACCTGCTGTGTCTACTATTACAAATTCTCTGCCTTTGTTTGTAATTCTTGAATCTATACTGTCACGCGTTGTACCTGATATATCAGAAACGATTACCCTTTCTTCATTTAAAAGAGAGTTAACTATTGAGGATTTTCCCGCATTTGGTCTGCCGACTATTGCAATTTTTATTGTGTCTTCTTTTTCCGGATTTTCATCAATTTCAAAATCCTTTGTAATCAGATCCAGCAAGTCTCCTACCCCACCAGAACCGTGAAGTGCTGAAATTCCTATGGGTTCACCTATTGCAAGAGAATAAAAATCACTTGTCATATATTGAGAATTTGGATTATCCAATTTATTAACCGCAAGAAAAACAGGTTTATCTGTCTGGCGAAGAATATTTGCAATATCATAATCAACCGGATTTACACCCTCTTTTCCGTCAACAAGAAAAATTATTTTATCGGCCTCTTCACAGGCAATCTTTGCCTGATCAAAAATAGAGAGCATAATCTCATCTTCATCACCCGGAACAATTCCGCCTGTATCTATGCATGTAAAAATTTTATTCTGCCATTCAACATCAAAATATATTCTGTCTCGCGTAACTCCGGGTAAATCATCCACAATTGAGTTCCTTGATCCGATAAGACGATTTACAAATGTTGACTTTCCTACATTTGGTCTGCCGACTATTGCAACTATTGGTTTTCTTTTCATAAAATTAGTATATCATGAACAAATTTGCACATTTTATGCTAAAATTACAATATGAAGAGTTTAATTGTTTTAGCAGGAATGATGGGCTGCGGAAAAACAACTGCCGGTTTAATTTTAAGTAAAAAAATCGGCTATAATTTTGTAGACATAGACTTTGAAATTGAAAAATCTGAAAATATGTCAATATCAAATATTTTCAACGAATATGGCGAACAATATTTCCGCAAAATTGAAAAACTCAAAATCTTTGAATTTGTAAATCGCCCAAATACTGTAATTGCTCTTGGCGGAGGTGGGTTTGAAGATGAAGAAACAAGAAAAATTCTTAAACAACACGGCGTTGTTATTTACCTGAAAGCCTCTCCCGAATGTATTTTTCAAAGAATTAAATCTGAAATTCACCGGCCTCTTTTACACAAAAATTTTTCTGTAGACTCCATTGCTTTTATATTAAAAAAACGTATTAATAACTATGAAAAAGCAACCTATACCATTGACACTTGTGACAAAACTCCTGAAGAAGTTGTTAATAAAATAATGAGGGTTATAAAATGATTAATTTATCTGTAAATATAAAGGAAGTTAACAAAACATATCCTGTTATTATAGACAACACCGGTATTGAAAATATAAAAAAAGAAATTTTAAAACAAATACGCGGCAAAAAATTTGTTGTTGTTATTTCACAAAAAGTTGACAAATTATACGGTCAACTTCTTGGCTTTAAAAAAGAAGAAAAATTCATCTTAAAAGACGGAGAAAATCAAAAAAACATAAAAAATTACGAAAAAATTCTTAAATTTTGTCTTAAAAAAAAGCTTACACGAGATGACGCAATTATAGCAATAGGTGGAGGTGTAACCGGTGATATTGCAGGATTTGCAGCATCTTCATATATGAGAGGAATTGACTTTATACAAGTTCCAACAACTCTTTTAGCTTGTGTAGACAGCTCAGTAGGCGGCAAAACTGCTGTCAATTCAAGGTTTGGTAAAAATCTTATAGGAACTTTTTATCAGCCTAAGGCTGTTTTCATCAATACAAATTTTCTCAAAACACTTGATAAAAGAAATTTCAAAACAGGTCTTGGTGAGGTTGTAAAATACGCTTTTATTGAAAAAAGCTGCAAACATCCTGATGAATTAAATCTTATTAATTTTTTAGAGGCAAATTATAAAAAAATAAATGATTACGATACAAAAACCCTGACAGAACTTATTAAAATCTGTCTTTTGCTGAAAATTTCAATTATAGAAAACGATGAAAAAGAATCGGGTTTAAGAAGGATTTTAAATTTCGGACATACATACGCTCATGCCGTTGAAAAACTTACAAACTACAAAAAATACACTCATGGAGAATGTGTTGTTGCCGGTATAAAATTCTCTTTTGAACTTGCTTTAAAAAATAATTTGATAGACAAAAATTATTTATACTTTATGCAGGATGTAATTAAAAAGTTTAATTTCACAGAAATTCCCGCTTTTAGTTTAAATAAAGTAATACCAATAATGAAAACAGACAAAAAATCGTCATCCGATTTTATAAGATTTATTCTGCCTGTTGATTACTCAACCGTAAAAGAGTATGAATTTAATGATTTACTTACCATTTCTTAAATATAAAAAACACGACAAGTTAATTCTATCTAAACTGCTCTTTCAAATACCATACGGAAAATCCGCTAAATACAAGAAGTGTTAAATATTTGATATAGTTAATAGTGCTACCTGAGCTTTGTTTTTAATCATTTTTTTATTTAACAAGACTTTCTGTCTCGTTGTAAATTACCATATAAAAATCGGGACTTGTCATATTTGGATTTTTCTTCATGAATTTTTTTACATCAAACTTTTCAAGATATTTATCTAACTTGTTTATGATTTTAGGATTATCTTCATGTTCAGCCTTAAGATTATTTATATATGATTTTGTCATCATTAAGACTTCATCCTCTGTTAATAGCGGTAGTCCGCCTATTCTAACTTCATCTTGTTCATCTTGTTCAAGGTATTTTTTTTCATCCTGTTTTTGTTCTTTCTGCTGCTGATGTTTATTACTGTCAGAAGAAGTTGAAGATTCTATTTTTTTATTAAAGGGATTATTTACAGAATTAAACATAAATACCTCCTTTTTTTTGTATTATAACGGTTATTATAATGATTATCTTAAAAAAATCATCCGATTGGTGTATTGCTGTAGAAAAACATGTTTTTTATTGTAGAAAACCCATGAGTTTTCTACAATTTTTGGGTTTTATAAATGTTTTCTACAATTTTTTGTTTTTTATTATTTTTTTTTCTACTGTTTTTTCTACTGCTATTATTTAATCATATCAACTATATTAGTTATTTTTCTACAAATATTTACATCTTATTATTACTATTATTTTTTTAAATTATATTTAATTAAATTATATTAATAGAATAAAAATTAAAAAAACACGGATGTGTCTTTTTAAACTTCTTTACATTAATTTGTTTTGATTTATTTTTTATAATAAAATTTTTATTAAAGGTATGAATAAAAAGGAGTAGTTAATGAAGTTTATTGTAAAAAAAGAGGATTTATTTAACGGGATAAAAATAGTCGAGCGGGCAACAAGCATGAAAGCTTTACAGCCTGTATTTTTAAACATATTGATAGAAACCGTTGACAAAGGTACTATTAGGCTTGTCGCAACAGATTTGGATTTAACAGTAACAACACTGGTAGATGCTCAGGTTGAAGAAGCCGGTAAAATAACTTTGCCCTCAAAAACATTAAACGAAATTGTATCAAAATTAGGGAATAAATTAATAACTTTTGAAATGCTGGCTAGTGAAAATATTGTAAATATAACCTGTCAGAATTCAAAATTTGATATTATTGGTATATCTGCAAACGAATTTCCACAGGAAGTCTATAACGTTGAACTTAACGATGAAGAAAGTTTTGAAATAGAATTAAAACCTTTTTCTAAAGCAGTAAGACAGGCAGGCTTTGCTGCAGCTAGTTATGAAACAAGTAATCTTTTATCCGGTATTGTTTGTGATATATCAGGTCAGGTGTTGGAAATCGCTTCAACAGACGGTAATAGACTTGCACGTGTAAGAGAGCGTATAGATAACAAAGATAACCAGACAAAACAATTAATTATTCCTGCAAAAGCACTTAACGAATTTATTAAGATGAGTGCATATATTGACGAAGAAAGTGTAAGAATTTACACAGAAAAAACAAAGTTAATTATAAAATCTGAAAAAACAATGACTATTTCAAGACTTCTTGAAGGACAATTCCCTAAATATAATCAGTTAATTCCTTCAAATACGCCAAAAGAAGCCCTTGTTAATGTATCTCAATTGATATCAGCATTAGAACGTGTTTCTATTATGGTTAACGAAAAGACCAGCATTGTAAGAATGAACTTTGCAGATAATGAATTAACACTCAATGCAGATACACCGGATTCAGGTAAATCTGAAGAAAAAATTGATATACAATATACCTCTGAACCTTTGTTGATAGCTTTCAATTATAAATATGTTCTGGAAGCATTGAAAAATATTGATTGTGAAGAAGTAAAAATAGGTTTGAACACAGGTTTATCAGCAACAGTTTTAAGACCAAACAGTGAAGAAGACTTTGTATGTTTGATAATGCCTGTTCAGATAAGATAAAAGAGCTAAAAATTAATGAATAAAAAATTAGATAAATTAAATTTTTTGACTGCCGGGATGCCATTGGCTACAGGAAAAGGCAGTTATCCTGAAGCTTTTGAAATTCTTGAGGATTTAAGTCTTGACGGAATGGAAATAGAGTTTGTACACGGAGTAAGAATTACTGACAAATCAAAAGATTTTATAAAAAATAATTCTGAAAACAAGGTTATAACTGCACATGGACCATTTTATATAAACCTTAATTCAAAAGAAGAAGAAAAAATAGATGCAAGTATTCAAAGAATTATTGATACTGCAACTGTAGCAAATGAGGTTGGCGCATATAGTATAACCTATCATGCGGCATTTTATATGGGAAAAGATAAAGAAACAGTCTATGAACAGGTTAAAACACAGACAAAACGTATTATGGAATTTATAGAAAAAGAAAAAATTAATGTCTGGGTAAGACCTGAAACGACAGGTAAACCTACACAATGGGGCGACATTGAAGAAATAATTAAACTTTCAAAAGAGTTTGAAAAAGTTTTACCGTGTATAGATTTTTCACATATCCATGCAAGAACAGCGGGTAAATATAATACTTACGATGAATTTGCGTATATTTTAGACAGGATAGGAAAAGAACTTGGTACATTTGCTCTTGAGAATTTTCACGCACATCTTGCAGGAATTGAATATAACGCAAAAGGAGAACGTCAGCATCTTATATTGGAAGAATCCGATATGAATTATAAGGATTTATTAAAAGCTTTAAAAGACTTTGGAGTAAAAGGTGCTCTTGTTTGCGAAAGTCCGAATATTGAAGGTGATGCGCAGATTTTAAAAGAATATTATTATTCTTTATAGTGTTTTTTAATTTCTTCAATACTGTCGCCGCCGTATTTTTTAATTAATTCATCAACCAGAACACATGCAATTCTTGCTTCCGACACAACAGAACATGCTTCAACAGCGCATGTATCAGATCTTTCAAAATGAGCGTCGCATTCAACCAAAGAGTCTTTATCAACTGTTTTTAAAGGTTTTACCATAGTTGGAATAGGTTTCATAACAGCACGGATAATTAAGTCTTCACCGTTTGTCATTCCGCCTTCAATTCCTCCGGCTCTATTTGTTCTGCGAATTATTTTGTCGTTTTCTAGGAACAATTCGTCATGATATTGAGAACCGGTTTTTCCAAGCGGATTTTCACCTATTTCAACTGCCTTTATTCCTCCAATACTCATAACCGCCTGAGTAATTTTTCCATCCAGTCCTCTGTCCCATTGCACATATGACCCTAAACCAACAGGAATATTTTTGAAAACAACTTCAAATTTTCCGCCGAGAGAATCACCCTGTTCTTTTGCTTTGTCTATTTCATGTTCAAAATTTTCTAAAACAGAGCCGATTTGTAAAACTCTTGAAGAGCATGTGATATTGAATTCTTTTAGAATAATTTTAGCTACAGCGCCAACAGCAACATCCATAGCGGTTTTTCTGGCACTTGAACGTTCAAGAACATCACGCAGATCAGAAAGATTATATTTTATACTTCCTGCATAATCCGCATGACCCGGTCGGTATTTTGTAAAAGGAGGTTTTTCATTAAAGTCTTTATTGTGAATAACAATACATAAAGGCGCACCGGTTGTTTTTCCGTTATGAATTCCTGCTGTAATTTCAACAGAATCCTTTTCAAGCTGCATTCTTGAACTTCTGCCGTAACCTTGTTGACGTCTTGCAAGCTCGGTATTGATGAAATCAATATCAATAAATAAGTTTGACGGAATTCCGTCTATAATTGCGGTTAAGCATTTTCCATGACTTTCACCGGCAGTTAAAAATCTGAAATTATTTAGCATATCTTAAAAAAATTTGTTCCTTTGTTTGCATTAATTCTTCTATAACTTTCCAATTGCCATCAGACTGTTTTTGAACAATCTGGTACATTTTGAGCCAGTAAGTTTCACCTGTAGGTTGTCTTTCGGCACTAACTTTATAACCGTTTGCAACTTCTGTAACAGAGATATTTCTATAGGTATTTTTATATTTTCTCAGTTTTGCCGTTGCCTGACCTAGTTTAAGCTGTTTCATATAAGTTGCTGTATCTGTATTAACATTCACAAGACCGCCATCAGGTTTAACTACTTGTCGTATGATTTTAGCGTCGGGTGAATAAAAATCGGGTATGGTTGTACTATAGGTGTTTGCTGCATTTACATATTTATTAAAAAATTCTTTAGCTTCAGATATATCATCTGCAAAAGTTTTTATTCCAGTAAACAAAAGTATTGTAAATATTAATAATAGAATTTTTTTCATAAAGATTTCTCCTACCAAAATAAAACTATTGAGAATAATTTTGGTTCATATTTAGTATAACATATTTATACATTTATACAAGTTCTAAAGAGCTAAGATCGTTTTCCAACAGATTTTTTTGGAATTTTTCGCATTCTTCTATCAGATTTTTAACTTCTTGGTATTTTGGATTGTGCAAAACAGGTGACAAATCTTTTATCTCATTAAGTTGTATTCTGTAAAAAGAATGATTTCTTTCTAAAACTTTTAGAAAATCAACTTCTTCAAAAAGATCCAAAAGAGTTAAAACAGTTTCTAATGATTTTCCCAGCGCGCTTGCACAGCGTAAGAAATCAACTTTTCCTTCGTTATTATGCACGGCAAAACGGAGCATTTTAACAAAGGTCGTTAAAAATTCTTTATCATCAAAATATTTAATACTGTAATTCATAAAATGAATGGATGTTGGTTTTGATTCTTCAATAATATATTCAAAAGTTTCCTTATCTGCCGGATAATCAAAAAACATTAAGGCATCACACGGAGTAACATTTTCTCGTGTGAAAGTTTTATTTATCAAATTTGAAAAAGGAGCTAAAAAATCTTTAACCGTTTTACTTTCAGCAAAAATCATTATATTTTGTTTGGAATTTTTAACATAGTCGTTAACCAGAGGTAAGATGTTTGTTTTTTTACGGTGATCATATAGTTTTAAACCGATTTGTTCCGGTTCTTCGTCTTTTAAATGTTCCGAATGTATATCGTCAACTATTAATTGTACGGAAATATTCCCGTTATATTCATTTATTTGCGGGTGAAAAGCGACATCTATCAAATCACCTGAAACAAGAGAAATATCACCCTGCTGCCAGCGTATACAATTAAATTCAAAAGCATCTGATTGAACTGTAAGCCTCAGGTGATCTTTATTTTCACCCATTAACCTTTTTTCTTTTATTTTTAAATTTTTCATGGCAAAAACAGGATTTGGGTTAGATGCGCCAAACGGTTCCATACGGGAGATTTCTTCAACAAGCTCAACATTTATATCTTGAGGATAAACAATCATATCAATATCAATAAACGGTTTTAATTCTTTTCCGTTAAGCATTTCTTTAATAGTTTTGTTTAATGCAGATTTAACCTGCTCAAAAGAAGATTTTTCTTTTGAAAAATATAAACCTGCGGCAAGTTTATGTCCTCCAAAACCGTCAAAAAGTTCTGAATTGGTATTAATAATATCGTATAAAGACAAACCGTCCACGCCACGAGCAGAACATCTGAACTGTTTGGTTTCTTCGGAATATCTCATTAAAAAAGTCGGTTTATAATACTTTTCAACAATTTTAGAAGCTACAATACCGATTATTCCTATATGCCATTCTGGTTTATAAAGAATTATTGCCGGATTTTTGTTTCCTTCTTTTTTAATCATTTCTTCAGCTTCTAAAAATATATTATGGCATAAATCCTGACGAATTTTGTTAAAATTGTTCAAAGAGATAATGGAAGTTTCTATTTCTTGTTTGTTTTCGGATAGTAGAATTTTCACGGCATCTTCTACGGTATCAAGCCTGCCGGACGCATTAATTCTGGGAGAAACACCAAAAGCAATATTTTCAGCAGTGATTCCTTTTTCAACATTGTAGCCGGCGCTTTCCAAAAGTCTTTTTAATCCGTAATGTTTACCCTGAGAAATTAACTGTAAACCTTTTGAAACAAGATATCTATTTTCGCCGATAAGCGGAACAATGTCCGAAATTGTTCCGACAGCAACAAAGGGTAAAATATCATATACAAATTCAATTTTATTATAGTGTTTCAAAAGACCCTGCGTAACCTTAAAAGCAACTCCAACGCCGGCAAGTGAGGTCAGGCTCTCTATTTCTTTTGAAGAAAGATTTTCGTCTAAAGAGTTTGGAGCTTTGGGATTAATAATTGCAAAAGCTTTTGGCAGTTCTTCCGGAGCTTCGTGGTGATCTGTAATAATTACATCAATTTTAAAACTATTTATAAAATTTACAGCCTCAACGTCACTTATGCCGCAATCAACCGAGATTATCACTTTTGGTTTTACGGTTGTCATAAGTTTTACAAGAGCTTTTGTATCAAAACCATGTCCTTGTTTCTCTCTGTCAGGAATAAAGTAATTTACATCTGCACCGAGATATTTAAATGTTTTATATAAAAGAGAAGTAGAAGTAACGCCGTCAGCATCAAAATCTCCATAGATAACAATTTTTTCATTATTATCTATAGCTTTTGCAAGCCTTTCAACAGTTTTTTCCATATCAACAAAAACGTTTGGATCAGAAGGTTTCATTTCAAGCGGATGTAAAAAATCATAAATTTCTTTTTCTGTTTTTATTCCGCGTGAAAACAAAAGTCTTTTTATTAAAGACTTTTCGCTGCTTTTGTCCTCTTTTATCCTCCACTCTTTAAGCATAATTACATAATATCATAAATAACATATGATGTTAAATATTTTTAAGATTATTCAAAATCTAAAAGAATAAAAAAACAGGTAGTCAAATATCAACCACCTGTTTTCGATAATTATTTAAAGAATTACTTGTCATCCAAGGCAGCAACACCCGGAAGAACTTTTCCTTCAATAAATTCCA
Source organism: uncultured Muribaculaceae bacterium (assembly GCA_964470005.1). Classification (GTDB taxonomy): domain Bacteria; phylum Cyanobacteriota; class Vampirovibrionia; order Gastranaerophilales; family Gastranaerophilaceae; genus SIG32. The sequence goes on along the minus strand of CAYYAG010000010.1, from coordinate 27,909 downwards.
GAGAAGCACCGCCGCCGGTTGAAACGTGTGTGAAATCTTCAGCATTGCAGAATTTTTTCGCTGCAGAAACAGAATCACCGCCGCCAATAACAGAGGTAGCACCGTTTTTAGTTGCTTCAACAATTGCATTTAATACAGCTTTTGTTCCTTCTGCAAAAGCAGGATTTTCAAATGCACCTACAGGACCGTTCATCAAAATAGTTTTTGATTCTTTTATAACGTCTGCAAAAGCCTTTTGGGATTCAGGGCCGGCATCAACACCTTCAAACCCGTCAGGAATGTTGTTAATTTCAACAATTTTATTTGTACCGTTACCTGAAAAGTCATCGGTTACAAGAACATCGGTTGCCATAACAAGCTTAACGCCTTTGTCGTGTGCTTTCTTTTCAATAGTTTTTGCAACATCTAACTGATCATCTTCACAAATAGAGTTTCCGATTTTACCGCCGTTAGCTTTTACAAAGGTATAAGCCATACCGCCGCCTATAATCAGATTATCAACTTTATCTATTAAGTTTTCTAAAACACCAATTTTTGATGAAACTTTTGCTCCGCCGACAACTGCTGTGAAAGGTCTTGTCGGGTTGTCAAGTGCTTGAGACAGACATCTTAATTCTTTTTCCATCAAAAGTCCTGAAACAGCAGGTTTTAAAACTTTTGCAAGTTTTGCGGTTGAAGTATGGTTTCTGTGAGCAGCGCCAAAAGCATCGTTTACGTAAAAATCGCCAAGTTTTGCTAATTCATTTGCAAAAGTCATATCATCGTCTTTTGCTTCTTCTGCCTTATAGTAGCGGATATTTTCCAATAATGCTACCTGTCCGTCTTTCATGTTTTCCAACTCTTTTTCTGCACCTTCGCCAACAGGTGTTGAAACAAATAAGACTTCTTCTCCCAATACTTTTGATAAGTATTTTGCAACAGGTGCTAATGAAAATTCAGGATTCGCTTCACCTTTTGGTCTGCCCAAATGTGCCATAAGAATAATTTTTGCACCTTTATCTTTCAAGTAATTTACGGTAGGTAAAATTGCTTGAATTCTTGTGTCGTCCGTAACATTTTTGTCTGCATCAAGAGGAACATTGATATCAACTCTGATAAGAGCCTTTTTTCCTTTGATGTCGCCTAAATCTTTAATTGATTTTTTCATAAAATTCTCCTTCTTTTATAAGAGTATTTTACATAAAACATAAATTTTTCGCAAAAACTAATTTCTGCCCGAGTGTCGGATTTCAAAAAATAAAAATAGGCGGATAACATGTATATTAAAGAAAGGATTTATATTATGAAAAGACACTTATGGTTTATTGCGATTTGTTTGATTGCTTTTGTTGCGGGATATTCTATTAACAGCAAAGCAATATCCGACACAGGATATAGAGTTGCGGTTGTGGATGTTCAATCTTTAATATCAAAGTCATCTCAGGTCACGGCATTAAAAGCCGAACAGCAAAAGAAACTTGATACAATGAAGGCAACGGTTGAGAAGGCAAGACAGGAAATTACAAAAGAAACAGATCCGGCAAAAATTTCTCAATTAGAAGAAAAATACAGAAATGATATTAACAATCAGAAGGTTGCACTTGATAATGAATATAATACCAAGTTGATGCAAATAGATTCAAACATTAAATCTATAGTTGTGGAAAAGGCAAAGGCAATGAATTACAATCTTGTTTTACCTAAAAATATAGTTCTTTACGGCGGAGATGATATAACATCGGAAGTTGCCAAATCTGTTAAATAGTATAAAAAATTCGGGGTTCTACCCCGGATTTTTTAGTTTTGTACATAAATAGTGAGCATATCTTCTTCATCGCCATAGTGCGAAAAGGTTATTACGCCGCGTTTTTTCAATGTAATCAAACCGGTTATGCAAGGATCTTTAATACTATTATCCGGGCTGTAAGAATATTTATAAAAGGTTGCGTCTGTATCATTATAAAGTAAAACGGTTTTTTGTTTAAACCATCCTTTTTTAATTTTTATTTTATCATCTTTAAACTGAGAAATTTTTATAATTTCAGCGTCCGGAAATATTTTTTGTACATCTTCAACGGGCAGTTGTTTTTCCATAAATATTCCGTTTTCGTAAACAATTTCGTTGAATTCAAGATCGGCATTATTTACGGTTATCAGACGACCTTCATATAAAAATTCAAAATTAGAGGTTAAAGGCACAGCTATTTTTCCGTTGTCAAAATAATATTCAGAATATCCGCCTGAACCTTGAGACATTATTTTTGTTAAAACTATTTCTCCGTCCAAATTTCCTTCTTTATACCACTGTTTTGATTTTGTAGAATAAACAACTTGTTCGTTGTCTTTTATGCTGTCATAGGCGTAAACCATATTGATACCAAGAAAAATTACAGATAATAAAATCAGTATTTTTTTCATAATTAAGGCTCCTTTTTCATACTTTTTGTCAAATTTACCACAAAAAAGTTATTTTTTAAACAATAAAAAACGGCCGAATATTACATTGGCCGGTTTCCTTTTTCTGTATAAACCTCTGTTTATACTATATTGTTACTAAGTTTTTTTTAACTACTGTAATCTTTATATCTGTAACTCAACATGCTGTAAGAATCAGTACTTGATGATGAAGAAGAATCATCTCCGTAGAAAACTGACATATTAGTTGCACGTTGGTGATTAAATTCATCGACTTTTTCCTGACGGGCTGCATTTATACTATATGCTGAGATTTCAGCGCTTGTAACTCTTCCGTCGTTGTTTGTGTCCATTTCATCAAAATGCTCAAGTATATTATTAAGCGTATCGGAAGAAAGTCCAGATGCGCCGGATGCAGCAAGTTGAACTAATTGAGCCCTTGTTAAGCCTTGTGATGACAAAAGATTGGTGTAATTAGTTAATTCATCAGCACTTATAACACCATCACCATCTGTATCTATTGAACTAAAATTTGTTTGCAAGTATGATGCAAAACTCTGGTTAAGATATAAGTAATTTGATGAATCTGTTCTTGCACTTGAAATGCTATCCAGAGTTACGCCGTCAGGACTTAGCTGCGCAAGATAAGAATAAGTATTTGTTAAACCAGCATAAATACTCGCAATTAATGAATTTCCAGAATAACTTGACATATTTTTAACCTTCTTGTTACTACTTCACATATATATTAATAATTTTTTTTAAAAAATCAACCATTCAAACAGATGAGATTAAAAAAGTTTGAGTATTGTTGTAAACAATTTGACCTATACATCAAATGTAACGAAATGTAAAAACAAATTTTAAAACAGCTGAAACCCGCTTATAATGCTGGTATGGTATGGTATGGTATGGTATGGTCGAAGTATATATAATTAAAGTTTTTCAGCCCAACTCCGATATTAAAAAAAACGATGCAGTAAAAGTAGAATGGAGTTATTGGGATGTCAGAAAATGTGAATTTAGGACGTACGGGAAAGTTTGGTAGTGTAAATCTTGATAACCTAAAAGGAGGTGTAAAAAGATCAGAGTTAACAAACGCTGAGCATATAAAGGTTTTCGATAAATTTGATAAAGATAAAAATGGTGTTTTATCAGAGGATGAGGTGCAGGAACTTGTCAATTCGCTTGGTAATTATGCTCAAGACGGTAAAATAACCCGACGTGAGGCCGGAAAATTTTTGAAAGAAAACGGCTTAAAGGGTGAAATGAAGAAAAAAGAAGCCTTAAAATTTTTACAGCAGTTTAGCATTTTATCAGATAATATTGAAAATACCACTATGTCAGAGTGGAAAGACGGAACTCAAATCATAAATGTTGAATATAAACCAGATGAAAATGGTGTAAAAATAACAGAATTTATTAATAAAGAAAACGGTGAGTTATATGGTAAAAAAACTGTAAAAGACGGAAAAACAGTTACACAATTCTATACACCGGACGGAAAACTTAGTAAAGAAATTACTGAAGAAAACAGTGTAAAAACAATTGTACAATATGATGAAAATGGAAATATCACATCAGTGGTCAGACAGAAAGGATCAGTGACGGAATTTTTAAATTCTGAAGGCAGAGTTGTTAAAAAGGAGACAGACAAGGGCTCTAACAATAAAGAAATTGTTGAATATGAATATGATTCTGATGGAAATGTTGTAAAAACTACTACAACAAATCCTGACGGTACTCAAATTATTGATGATGGTGTAAATATTACAACGATAAATAAGGACGGTTCTAAAATTGTTGAAAATAAGGAAACCGGTGAAATTCAGGAATTTGATACAGACGGGAATCTTATAGAAGAAAACCCTGTTGAGGAAACACCTGTTGAAGAAACACCGGAAGCGGAACCGTATAAACATCAAACACAATTGGGAGATACCTGGTATGGTATTGTTCAAGCTAAATACGGAATTACTGACCATAAACAGACAATGGAAATAGTTCGCCAATTGAAAGCTCAAAATAATGTTAGTCCGAAAGCAACTAATATGCCGAAAGAAATAATCTTGCCGGATACAGTAACCTTAAAAGACGGTACGGAAGTGCAACTTGCTAATAAAGATGCTGTGGTTGATACTTCACATAATAATATAACAAATGTAAACCATTCATATAATCTAAAAGAACAAGCAGAAAAAAATGAGGCTATCAGAAAAGAAGGTACTGAAATTGCTGAGGCTTTATATAACGATATGAAAGGTGTTGGAACTTCTGACACATTCTCAGCCAATCTTGAAAAAATAACTAAAGATAATGTTGCAGCTGTCGTGTTAGGTTATAGAGAATTTTCAAATGATGAATCTTTAACTGAAGCAATACTTGATGAAGTAGGTATGAGCATAGATAAAAGAAGAGATGCTTTGAAAGGCATTTTTAATAAGCTGGTTGAAAAAGCTAAGGAACAAGGTATAGAGACAGCGAGCTTTGAAGAACAATTTTATGCGCAAATAGATAAAGCGACAACTTGGGGCAGTGATAAATTTGATACTATATTTGAAGGTCTTGCCTCAGGTATAAACGGAGCATCAATTTTAACATCAAAAGATATTAAAGATATTCAAAACATGTCAGCAGAAGAACAGCAAGAGTATACAGTAACACAACTCGATAACGTTCTTGAAAATTCACAGAAAAGTTTTGAAAATCAGTTGGCAACAGACGGTTGGGCTGGCAAAACAGTTGACTGGATGAGCGGTTTATGGGGCTCTGAAAACAGAAAGAAATTTGTTAAAGAGGACCTTGAGGCTTTTGAAGCTCAAGTTGAGGAATTACGAGCAGCAAAAACAGAAGACGAATTTAAAGCCAAATTTAATGAAATATTTGGCACTGAATTTAATCCAAATATGATAAAAGCCTATGAAAAACGTCAGCAGCAGCTTGTTCTGGCAAAAGCAGCTTATGGTATTGAACAATATTTTAATACAACAGTAGAAAATCTGCTGAAAAACGAGACCTTATCCGAAGAGCGTCAATCTGTTACGATAGCTTCTACTAACACCGGAGCTTATAATTCTTCTACTGTAACTGCGACAAAAGAGCAGGTTTTTGAAAGAGATTTTAACGCTTTTGCTGAATTTGTCGGACAAGGTGATATAGAAGCCGGCAAGGCAGAGCTTGGTCAAGCTCTGACAGCTGCAGGACTTGACTTGAGCAAAGCAACACAGGAAGAAAAATATACAGCTTTGCATAATCTTGCAAAAACTTATAGCCAGATACTTCACAATAATACTCTTGCAGCATCCGAAAATAAAGGTTTTGAAGCATTTAATAATGAATGTGAAACAATGTATAATGCTGCCTTTGGCACAACAAATGATATTGCAAAACGAGTTCAGGATTATAATACATCCCAGCAAGCTGGTGCTAGCGCACTTAAAACAGGGGTTGTTATTACTGCGGGCGCATTAGCAACGGTAGCAACGGGTGGTGCCTCATTAGCTGTAACCGCTGCGGCTGTAGGGGCAACAACAACAGCGTCAAGAGTAATTGTAGAGGTTTCGGACTTAGCTACAAATGCGATTGAGGGTGATATTAACAGGGAGACTCTGAGCGCAATAACAGAACAGGCCGTGCAAGAAGGTCTTATTGCCGGAGGCTCTGCAGGAGTATTGAAAGTTGGAGGTTCACTTTTAAAAGGTGCTGGTAAGACAGTAACATCAAGTGAACAAGCATTAGTTGTAAGATCTAGTGAACAAGCATTAGCTAGAACGGGTACAAATACAGCAAATACAGCAAGTAGAGCAGCAGCAAGCTCAACAGCACGATCTGGAGCCCAAAACGCGGCAACAAATCTTTTAGATGATGGTGGTGTTGCCGCAAACAAATCCTTCCTTCAAGAAGTGTTAAGTGAAACGTCAAAAGTAGGCAGAGATGCTTTAAATAGCCTTGACGATAAAGCGCTTTCTAGGTTAGCTGATATTCTTGGGAAAGAACCCGCAGCCTTAAAAACTATTTCCCGAAAAGAGGTTTTGCAATTACTTCAGAAATTCCATCCGGACGTAAATACTACTTTACCATACGAATATGCAACCACGATTACACAACTGTTGAATAGCTTATTATAAAATGTTTTTGGTAAATTTTCCCCTATCGGTGAATGTTTGATGTTTATTATTGTTTTTATAATTTGAATTATGGATATAATAATTTCTTCAAACAATAACGAGAGAATTTTTTCCGGCAGAAATGTAATTACTATTGGCACGAATTCCGGTTGTAATTTCCGGCTTGATTTGGACTATGAGGTTTTGATTACAATTCAATTTGATTTTTCTATTCAAAATTATATTATTCTTAATACCTTCGGCAATAAAAATGTCTTATTTAGAAGTGAACCGTTAAGACGCCTTGAACTTGGCAGTATAAATAGAATTTCTTTTAAATATTCTGATGAAAATTTAAATATTAAACTTTTGCAAAAAGTTCCGGCATAATAAAAAAACCCGGCATTTCTGCCGGAAAGGTTTTACTTTTAAAGTAAAGAGGTGATGATTTAGATTTTATAACTTGCTTCCGACTGCTTTATATAAACTTATATAATCTACAAAGCAATCTATTTTGTTTGTTGCAACCAGTTTATCAATAACCAGAAGGTTTTCTTTAACCTGAATTAAATCCAGTTTGGAAATTGTTCCCTGGTTATATCTTTGCTGGTTATAGCCGAAATCTGCTTTTTCGAGTTTTGCCTGTTTTTCAGTTTCAGATAATTTATCGCTGTCCAGTCTTATGCTGACAAGTGAATCGTTAACTTCTTGAATTGCTGTCAAGTTTGTTTTGTAATAGTTTTGCAAAATCCTTTCGTATTCAGCTTTTCTAAGTCTTAATGTTGCAATTCTTGATCCGCCGGTGAATAACGGTAACAAAGCAAATCCGCCGAGTGATGCAAACATATTTTTAGTTGTGAATAAACTTCCGAAGGTTGATGCATTAAATAAAGCAAGTCCGGATAAACTTATTGTTGGTAAAAATTCTTTTTTGGCAACCCTGACATCAATTCCTGCTTTTTCTACCATTTTTTCAGCTTTTATGTAATCAGGTCTTTGAATTATAACTTCTGATGAAATTTCTGCAGGAATTTCACCGGTAAAGACAATATCGTCAAGCGGTGTTCTTGCTAATGTTTCAGCGTTTTCCGGGCTTTCACCGATAAGAACGCACATTTGGTGTAGTAAAGTTTCACGTTGTTTTTTCAGGTCAATAAGGTCAGTGTTTCCGCTTACATATGCTTTGTTTGCCCGTACAGTGTCTGCGGTTGAAGTTAATCCTTCGCTATGGCTTAAAACCATTAAATCATATATTTCTTTTCTATCCTGAACAATTTCTTCCTGTAGTTCAATGATTTTATCCAGTTTTACAATATTTAAATAGGTTGTTCCGACCGCAGACGCAACTGAGATATATGCACCGCGTTCGTCAAGCTTTGAACCTTCCCATAATTTTTTACTGGATTTGGTTTTATCTCTATTTTTTAAGAAAATATCAAATTCATATTGAACCAGTGCCGGTGCGGCAAATGCGCCGTCTGTTGAAGTGCTTCCCGGCATTTTTATTAAGTTCGGTGAATAACCTACTCCTGCACTCGGCAGTTCATTGGCAAATTGAATTCTTGTTTGTTGATAATACTCCTCAACGGCAAGAGTTGCCATCTTTAAATCATAGTTGTTTTCAATGGCTTTTGCTATATAATTGTTTAAATGTTCATCGTTAAAGTTTTTCCACCAGTCTAAATTTACATATGCAAATTTGTAATCATTGTTAACTTTTTTATTTTTTTTAGCCATGCTTTTGAATTGTTTAGGGGCGGCTGTAGATTTTTTTACATCTTCTATTGCTAAAATCGGGGCTGCATTCATTGATAATATTCCCGCTATAAGTGTTGTTGCTATTACCTTTTTCAATTTCTCTTCCTCTTTTAAAATTAAGTACTTGCATTTTTAATAATCATATGTTAGCATACTATTGTTGTAAATGCAACATATTTTTTTTACAACACAATATTAAAATTATAACGATAATATGAAAAAGATAATAAAACTAAAACATTATACTGAGAGTATTCATTATGATATAGAACAAACGGCGAGGGTTATAAAACTCATGGCTTGCCAGTTATTCAATAAACTTAATTTTGATATTGTGCCCGATGAATATTGTGCATTAGATGTAATTTCCTGTCATAGTGGAATTTGTCAGCGGGATTTGGCAAAATTAATATTTAAAGACAGGGCAAATACCGGACGAATTTTAAGTTCTCTGGAACAAAAAGGCCTAATAACACGTTTTGTAGACACAAAGAACAACCGTCTGGTGAGAAAAATGGCAATTACAGAAAAAGGTTATAAAAAATTAGAAGAAGTTAATACAAAGTTTGAAGCTTTTCTTATTTCAAACAGAGAAAAAACTTTTTCTGATGAAGATGTAGAGAACTTACAGGTTAGCCTGAAGAAATTCAGGGCTACTCTGGAACGTTTATTAGAGCTGAAAATATAATGAGGTAGAAATGGACGAAAAAGAAATTCAAGCAAAACAAGAAACTCAAGAATCACACAAAAAAAATAAACTATTTAAAAAACCTGTAATTATTACATTAGCAATAGTTGGTTTAGCACTTCTGGCATATTTTATTGTTGATGTTTTAACATATCAATCTACGGATGATGCTTATGTAGAAACAACAACAGTATCTGTTGCACCAAAGGCCAGCGGTCATATTGTAGAAGTTTTCATAAAGGATAACCAGCGTGTTAACGAAGGTGATCTGGTTGCAAGGATTGACGATACCGATTACAAAATAGCACTTGCAGAGAAGACTGCCCAGTATGAAAGGGCTTTGTTAAACCAACAGAATGCTAAAGCGAATTTGAAAGCTGCAAATACAAATATCGAAGTTGCCAGAAAAGATTTGGAAAGATATAAGAATTTGTATGAAGCCGGAGCGGTTTCAAAACAAACACTTGATGAAGCGCAGGCAAAATATGATAGTTCAATGGCACAACAGGTTACAGCCGAACAATCAATATTTTCAGAAAATAACAGCAAAGTTGCTGACGCGGATTTAAATGTTTTGAAAGCACAGAAAGATCAGGCGGAAGTTAATCTTTCTTATACAAATATATATGCACCCCAATCAGGAACAGTTGCTTCAAGAAGGGTAGAAAAAGGTATGTACGTTCAAATAGGAACACCGTTATTTACAATTGTTCCGGATGATGTTTGGGTTGTAGCAAATTATAAAGAAAATCAATTACGTCATATGAAGCCGGGGCAACCCGTTGATATCAAGGTTGATACCTATCCGAATAAAGTATTTAAAGGGAAAGTTGACAGTATTCAGAGAAGTTCGGGCGCAAAAGCAAGTTTGTTCCCGCCGGAAAATGCCGTAGGATCATTTGTTAAAATCGTACAAAGGATTCCTGTAAAAATTATATTTACGGAAGAAATTGATCCTGAACAATATAATGTAGTTCCGGGTATGTCAGTTGTTCCTAAAGTGAAAGTAAGATAAGAGAGAGATTTGCCGGCGAAAGCCGGCATTAGATAAAGGTAAAAAATGTCTGAAGCAATAACACAAGAAACAGAATGGAAACCATCCAGAAGTCCATGGCTTATAATAATGCCGGTTATACTTGCAACATTTATGTATGCATTGGATGAAACGGTTGCAAACGTAGCATTGCCTCATATTGCAGGAAGTTATTCTGTAAGTAATCAGGAATCCATTTGGGTTTTAACCAGTTACTTAATGGCAAGCAGTATTGTAATTCCTATGGTAGATTATTTTTGTAAAGCATTAGGACGGAAGAATTTCTTTATGCTTGGCGTATTTATTTTTACCATAGCATCGTTTTTGTGCGGAGTATCAAATTCAATAGGAATGATTGTAATTTCAAGAGCCTTGCAGGGAGTCGGAGGCGGATGTTTGATGCCAATGGCGCAGGCAATTACAATGGAAAGTTTTACCGGTGAAGCAAGAAATAGAGCCATGTCTGTATTTGGTCTTGTAGTTGTAGTGGCGCCTATTCTTGGACCGGTTATGGGCGGATGGATTACGGAAAACTGGTCATGGCCTTATATTTTCTTTATAAATGTGCCGTTTGGTTTTTTGTGTATAGCTTTGGCTAAAAAATATCTTGAGGATCCCCCTTATGCAAGACGACAAAAAAATACTCATCTTGATAAGTTTGGATTTTTATGGTTATGCGTATGGCTGATTCCATTACAGATTGTATTTGATAAAGGTAATGATGCGGATTGGTTTAATGCACCATGGGTTTGCTGGTTTAGTCTTGTTGCATTAATTGGTGCCGTGTTATTCTTTGTTTCACAGGTAAAAGGTAAAAAACCAATGGTAAAACTCGATGTTCTTAGGGATGCAAATTATCTTTGCGGAACAACAATGTTGATTTTACTTAATGCCGTTTTACTTGCATCACTTGCAATATTACCGCAGATGCTTCAAAATATGCTTGGATACGATGCATTTACCAGCGGACTTGCGATTATGCCGCGAGGAGTGGGGGCGCTTACGGCTCTAATTGTATTCGGGACATTGGGTGGAAGATTTAGTTATAAAACATACGGTCTGGTCGGATTATTCTGTTTAGGATTAGGCGGATGGATGCTTGGCGGTTTGAATCTTGAAATTAGTATGATGAATATTGTAATTCCAAATATTGTATTTGGATTTGGTCTTGTCTGGACAATGATGCCTATTACAACATTATCATGTATTACATTAAGAAATGATCAAATGACAAACGCGTCAGGGCTTCAAAACCTTTTAAAAACAATAGGAGGTGCAATCGGCACGTCACTTGTTGCAACCATGATATCAAGATTTTCTCAGGTGCACCAGAATGGTTTGGTTAAATCTTTAATTGATACAAACTCAGTATTTGTTGAGAGAGTTAACAGTTATGCCGGAACTTTTATAACAACAGCAGGTGATAGTTTTAGTGCAACTTATATGGCCGGAAAGATGTTGTATAATCAATTAATTCAACAGTCAACATTATGTGCATATATGACAACATTTAAAGTTTTTGCAATTGCATGTTTTATATTAATTCCTTTTATGTTTATATTAAGGAGTGAAAAACATACAGCGGCAAAGGTAAAAAGTGATGTCTGATGTTGAAGAAGATGCTCAGTATTATCCTAAAAATCCATGATTAACCGCATCATCAGTATTACTTGAGGTATTTATATTCGTTCTGGACGGGACAATTGTAAATGTTGCCTTACCTCATATGGCAGAAAGTTTTTTAGTTACGCGTGATGAATCCATATGGATTTTAACCGGTTATTATGATAGCCAGCGGAATTGTAATTCATGCGTTTGACTGGTTCAGTAAAGTTTTCGGGCGGAAAAATTTTTTATAATAAGCATACTGCTATTTACAAAAGCATCTTTATTGTGCGGACTTGCCAATTCTTTGTTGGCAATGTTTTAGCAAGAGTTTTGCAAGGGTTTGGCGGTGCGATAGGAACATCACTTATTACGACTATGTTGTCCGGATTTGCACAAATATTTTTGGGTTACTTTTTTTATAATTATTCCTCTGTTGCTGTTTATTAAATCTAATAAGACTTTATACGATAAAAAATAATTAGTTTTTATTGTATAAGCAACAGAATAATTTCCGGCAAAAATACTGAAAAGGCTACGTTGCTTTGTGTTGAATGCGAGATGGATATTCTTCAATTAAAATGATTAATAAACTCTTAAGGTGTTGGCTTTTTAAAAAGTCCTTTCAGGTTGTTCCATCCTTTTTGTATATAAGTTTGTATGTTTTTCAGACTAATTTTATTAATCAAATTTTTTGTAAATTTTAATTTAGACGCTCCAAAGATTAATCCTGCTGTAGCTAAAATGCCAAACAGCCATTTTTTCCATTTAGGATTATTATTTGGTTGACCGGATTGAAATTCGTCCTTTTGCGGTTGATTTTTTATGGCCGGTAATGAATCTGGAAGAGTTTCTAAAGCAGGATGACCATAATATCTGGGTTGAGTACCCATTATATATGCGGGGGCATCAAATCCCAGTACACCTGCTGAGGCTAAAGCATCTAAATCATTTATCCAAGACATACCTACTCCTTTATGTATATAAAGTTATTTTATTTGTAAAAATTGCCTTTTTATTTATTTTTGTAACTTTTTTTGTGATATAATTGATTTAAGGGGTTGGCATTTTGCCGCCTTGTAGTTCCGGAGTGAAGATTATTTTTTAATTAAAAGGAATATAAATGGACAGATACTACTTAACTACAGCTATTGATTATGTAAACGGAGCACCGCATATAGGTCATGCTTATGAGAAGATTTTAACAGATATTATAGCAAGGCATTATTCGCAGAGGACAGAAGTTTTCTTTTTAACCGGAACTGATGAGCACGGTATAAAAATTCAAAAAACCGCAAAGGAACAGGGTATTGCTCCAAAAGAGCTTTGCGATATGAATGCGGCAAAGTTCCAACAGGCATGGAAAGCGTTGGATGTTGATTATACAAAATTTATTAGAACAACAGATGAATACCATGAAAAAACAGTTCAAAAGATATTTCAAAAACTTGTTGAAAAAGGTGATATTTACAAAAATTCTTATGAAGGATTATATTGCTCCGGCTGTGAATGTTTTTTGAACGAAAAGGACTTAACTGAAGACGGCTTATGCCCGGATCATTTGAAAAAACCTGAACTGGTGAAAGAAGAAAATTATTTCTTTAAGCTTTCAAAATACAAAGATGCAATAATTAAACACATTAAAAAAAATCCTGATTTTATAGTTCCTTCTTTCAGAGCAAAGGAAGTGTTAAACCAGCTTGAAGATATTCAGGACATTTCTGTTTCCCGTGCAAAAACAAATGTACAATGGGGTATTGATGTACTGAATGATCCTGATCAGGTAATTTATGTGTGGATTGACGCACTTTCAAATTATATAACTGCAATAGGTTATGATACGGAAAATCCGTCTGAATTATACAAGAAATTATGGCCGGTGGATGTTCATGTCATTGGGAAAGATATTTTAAAGTTTCATAGTATTTATTGGCCGGCATTTTTGCTTGCCCTGGATTTGCCGTTGCCTAGACACATTTTTGCACACGGGTGGATTACAATTGACGAATCTAAAATGTCAAAATCGTTAGGTAATGTAATTTCTCCTACGGCGGTTCTTGATGCTTTTGGTTTGGAATATCCGGATGCTTTTAGATATTATATGGCGACATCAGCACCTTGCGGACGAGACGGAAACTATTCCGATGAAGATTTTAAGGAAAAAGTAAATGCTCATCTTGCAAACAGTATGGGTAATCTTTTAAACAGAACCCTTTCAATGCTTGTAAAATATTTTGACGGCGAAATTAAATCTGAATTTAAAATACAGTCAGATTTGTTTAAAAAAGCATTGGGAACTGTAAAAATTGTTGAAAATCATTTTAATCACTTTGAAATTGCAGAAGCTGCCCAGGAAATTATAGGGCTTGTTGATGTTACGAATAAATATGTAACGGATTCTGCACCATGGACACTTACAAAAGAAGAAAAGTGGACAGAGTGCGGTCAGGTTTTGACAACTGTTCTTGAGATTATGTGTATTGTGGCAGCATTGATTTATCCTTATTGTCCTAATATTGCCCGCGATATGGCAAAACAACTTTCTTTTGATTTAAATACAAAACTTGATGATTTGACTTGTGACAATATTAAAATCGGAAAACTTATATCAAAAGAAGATATAAAGCCCGTATTTTTAAGAGTTGACAGCGAGCTTGCCGATAAATCCAAGAAAAAATAATATTAATTAATAATATTGCTAAGATGCACCGGAAAAGTGCATCTTTTTGTAAATATTTTTTTCGGGAAATATTATTAATTTTAATATCAAAAAATGATTTATAATATTAATATGACTTATATTAAAAGAAGGAAAAAAATTGGAGCTGAAAAAAAATAAAAGTTTATATAATTATCTAGGAGAAAGAATTTATAAATATTTATCAAGCGGCATGACATATCGTGAAATTGCTAATGAATATTATTGCAGGGATTTAAATAAGTTTTTAGCAGAGTTGCACAGGGTTATGCATGGATTAAAAGCCCAAAACCGTCGTCATTTACTTTATTTGGCATATGAGAATAATCTTATTATTTAGGTATTGTCGAAAAAGAAAGTCTCGTCGAAAGACAAGACTTATAAATATACATTTACCCCACCCTTTTTATATCATAAAAAAGCATGATTGTCAAGTCATGTGCGTTGTTATAAAATAAATTTATGAAAAAAGTTGAACTTCTAGCCCCCGCAAAAGATAAAGAAACAGCTCTTGCCGCAATAAACAGCGGTTGTGATGCATTATATATGGGTGCAATCAATTTCGGGGCGCGGCAAAAGGCCGGAAATTTGATAGAGGATATAAGAGAAGTTGTTCAATATGCACATAAATTTAATGTAAAAGTACATATAACAATAAACACAATATTAGACGATAAAGAATTACTCTTGGCAAAAAAGATAATACAGGATCTTTATGATACAGGAATTGACGCCATAATAATTCAGGATATGGGTCTGTTGGATTTGGCTGTTACAGGTGAGCTTCCGCCAATACCTATTCATATAAGTACTCAGTGCGATAACAGAACCCCGGGGAAAGTGAAATTTTTTGATGAAGTCGGCGCTTCAAGAATAATTCTGGCAAGAGAGCTTTCAGCCGGACAAATAAACAGAATTTGTAAAAATGTAGAAACAGAAATTGAAACATTTATTCATGGCGCGTTATGTGTTTCATATAGCGGTCAGTGTTATATGAGCTGTTCAAATGGCGGACGCTCTGCAAACAGAGGTGAATGCGCCCAGAGCTGCCGTAAAAAATATACCCTTGTTGACGAAAAGGATACTGTAATTGCAAAAGATATCTATCTTTTAAACTTGAAAGATTTTAATGCATCAAAACATTTAAAAGAATTAATTAATGCAGGTGTGAAATCCTTTAAAATAGAGGGAAGATTGAAAAGTACAAATTATGTGAAAAATGTTGTAGCATATTATAGAAAAGAACTTGATAAAATTTCGGATAGAACATCATCAGGCAAAGTATTTTTTGATTTTGAACCGGAATTAAACAAAAGTTTCAATAGAGGCTTTACGGATTACTTTTTGGAGGAAAGAAAAGAATGTTTTAACTTTTTAACACCAAAATCCACCGGTGAAAAACTTGGAGAAATTACCAATATCGGAGCTAATTATTTTGAGATAAATTCAGAGGATATTAATGTACAGGACGGTCTGTGTTACTCTATTGACGGACAGCTTAGAGGTTGTCTTGTCAATAAAGTTGACGGGAAAAGAGTTTACCCGAATAAAATGGATAACTTTATTAAAGGGATGACGATTTATAGAAATTTTGATTCAAAGTTTGAAAAACAGCTTACAAATTCTAAAACAAAACGCAGAATAGGTGCAAAATTCTTGTATAATGAAGGAATTTTGCATGCAATAGATGAGGATGGAAATGAAGTTGCAATGGGTGTTTTAAATGAAGAAAAGCCTAAAAATCCTGATAAAATGATTGAAAACTTTAAAACACAACTAAAAAAATGCGGAGAAAGTGATTTTTATATAACGGATGTAATAATAAACAGTGAACTGCCGTTTTTACCGGTTTCAGAGATAAATAATCTGCGTCGTGAAATTCTTGATAAGTTAATGGAAGAAAGGCTTGATAACTACGAACATGATGTACAGAAGCCATTGCACTATGCTCAATTTCCCGTAAAAGATTTGGATTACAGGGCGAATATTCATAACAACAGAGCAAAAAATTTTTATGAGAAATGCGGTTGTAATGTATGTGCTATGTCCTATGAAAGTACACGACCTGAAAATGTCGAGCTTATGCGCACAAAGCATTGTTTGAAATACGCGTTTGATATGTGTAAATCGCCTGTAAAATTATTTTTACTTGATGAAAAAGGTAAAAAGTATTCTTTAACTTTTGATTGTGACAATTGTGAAATGATTATAACCGGTTGACATATCTTTAAAAAACCTTAAATATAATACAAAAGTATGAGTTAAAAAACGGTTAATTCATATATGATAGGTATGTAGAACCAGAGGTATGTAATGGGGTTGAATTTAAACAGTGTATATCAACGTCCATATTTTATTCAAGACAGGCGCAATCAAGTCAGAAAAAAACAAGACGAAGAACGCTCAACTTCGAATGCCCAAAGAGAGGAACAAACAGATCAAAACAGCCGTAGCAAAGGGCTTCAATATATTGATACCTCCTATAAACCGGCATATAATAACCAAAACCAGCAGGTTCAATATCCCAATGAAGTCGCAACTGCTCTGGCACAACGCAATCCAAATATAAATATTGCTCAAATTCTTAAAGATTTTAAAAATACAGCAATAGCAATAGGCACCCCTGATGATTTAAAAGAAGAGGTCAGCGGATATCTCGGGCTTATTGAAAAACAAGTTACAAAAGAAAATCCCAACAGCAAACTTATTAAGTCAAACCTTAAAAATGCAGCCTCAATATTAGATACATATATTTCTAAAACACTAGACAAAGATTCAAAAGTTGTAGAAAACTGGGTTGATGCGCTGTTTTTACAGCAAATAGACTTTAAATATAATGAAAACGATATAAATCCGGATTTTCTTGTCAAATTCCCCCAGGAGACTTCAAATAGAACCACTCAGGCCGAAGAAGTTCAGCAAGAACAGGTTAATCCTTTTATACCGCAGGACACAGAATTAAAGAAATTGTTTATCAAAGCCAAGAAGATGACTTATGCAAATAAACCAAAAGAGGCTATAGAAGCTTTTCAGACAGCATTAGAAAGAGCAAACGAAGTTGATGATAAAGAAACTCAGTCCAAGATATTTCTTGAAGTCGGAAAAATTTATGATGACCATGATTATCTGGCACAGGCTTTAAAAAGTTATAACCAATCAGTCCAAAGAACAAACGATAGCAACGTCAAAACCCGTGCACATTATTCAATGGCTGAAATTTATAACGACGTAAACCAGATTGAGCCAGCGATTGATCATTATTTTAGTACTGTTTCATATGCCGGAGAGGCTGAAAACCTTTCTGCACAATCAAAATCAATGGCCAAAATTGGAAATATTTATTCTGATATGTATGACAAGATTGCTTTTGATTATTTTGAAGTAGCGGATACAATTGCAGATGAAACGGATAATGCTAAAGTAAAAGGCTATGTTTCCTCAAGTATAGGCGATGCATATGATAAGTTTGGCGATTCACCGGAAGCCCTAAAAGCATATTCAAAAGCGGTTAAAAATTATATTGATGCCGATTCTCCGCAAAAAGCCGCACAGAACTATTTGAATGCCGCAGAAATTATGCTTGAATATAAAAATGAAAACAAAGCAAAGAATTTGCTTGAAAAAGCCCAAAAACTTGCACGTAATACAAATGATCTCAATCTTATGACAGAGATTAATAATACTCTTATAAGTATTTCTTAATATATTGCAAAGAGTTATAATGATTAAATAAGAAGGTCGCGAATGAAAGAAATAAAAAGAATGCAAAGCGGGCGGAACGTGTATTCTAATTAGACATAGAGCGGGTTTGGGGTATGGTGCTGTATCAAAGCAGGCTTATGAACCAAGAAAAGGATCTACATTAGCGGAGGTATTGATAACGCTCGGGATAATTGGGATAGTTGCGGCGATGACAGTTCCTACATTGCTCGTTAATTATCGTAAGTATGTATGGAGATTAGATAGCGAATTTAGTATGGTTGTTCGGGCATAGAAAAATGCGGTAAAACCTTTGTTGAGATGTACAGATCTGCTTTTCAAGAATAAAAAATTCATATAAGTTATTTTATAACTTCAATAAATTCATAATCTGTCAGATATGGAAGATGTTGTTCAGTGATTAGTTCTCCCGGTAATAAAACAGCAATGCCTGGAGGGCATTCAGCAATTATTTCTGCTGAAATTCTGCCGATTGCCTGTGATTTTGGAATTGTTTCCTTAGCGGAATAATAAGCCTCTCGCAAATTCATTTTTATTATCGGGGTAAGCATAGGCATATGCTTTTTATTTTCCAGATAGCAAATGTCTGAATAATTTGTATTATCAATTTTTTTGAGACATTCCACAAGATATTGAATATCTGAACGTTTGTTGCCAATATTTGATAATAATAAAAGTCCTGCATCAGAGGCACTTTCAACTTCTATATTAAAATCAATTTCTAAAATAGATTCCAGTCTTTTACCGGATAGTCCGTCAGCTTTTATAAAAACTTTAGTTACATCAGTTTTATATCCAAAATCGGGTTTCAATTGATGTATATGTTCCATTTTGTCAATTTCGCGGCGTAAATATTTTGCGTTGGAAACAGCCCGCTGAAGTTGTTTTTTGCCCCTTGGGCTTTCAAGGTTTGCACGTGCAGCATCAAGGCTTGCCAGAAGCATCAGAGAAGGGCTTGTGGTATGTAATAATTTTAAAGCTTTTTCTACGGCGTCAACATCCAACATTGAGTTTTCCGCAATATGAAGCATAGAACTCTGGCTCATACTTCCGCCGGTTTTATGTAGTGAATGAACAACCGCATCAGCACCGAGTTTTAGAGCGGATACAGGTAAATGCTCATTGAAATTCCACAAACATGCATGTGCTTCATCAACAATTAAAGGTACATTATATTTTTTACAGATAGCAGAAATTGATTTGATATCAGAAACTACACCTTCATACGTCGGGTTTGTAATCCATACCATAGAAACATCATTATGATATTTGAGTAATTCTTCAACCCTTTCAGGATTTACATTGCCCCAGATTCCCCAATCTTCAAATCTTTCTGGAACAAGCCAGAGCGGTTCGGCTCCTGAAATTATCATACCGGTTACAATAGAGCGGTGACAGTTTCTGTTCGTAATAATTTTATGGCCTTTTTTTGTTAGCCCCATTGCAAGCGCCAAATTTCCTGCGGTAGATCCGTTTAATAAAAAGAAAGTTTTTTTGGCGCCAAAAGCTTTTGCTGCGAGTTCTTGCGCTTCTTTAATCGGACCTGTCGCCGGATGCAATGTCCCTAAGTTATCAAATTCATCAGTTGTATCAACGGATAGAGCTTTTTTGCCTATAAGCTGTCTGAATTCCGGTAATACTCCCTGTCCTTTTGTATGACCCGGAATATGGAATTGATAAGTCGGGTTTTCATAAGCTTTTTTTAAAGCTTCTACTATAGGGGCATGGGTTTTTGTATATTTATTATTTTTTGTTACATTGGTCATAGTAATAAATAATATACAATAAAAAAAATATAAATTGCAATATCTTTATGATATAATTAATATTTATGAAGATTATTTTTAAAACGATTTTAATAATATTGTTTACATTTAATTTTGGGAGTGTTTTTGCGGTTGAGGATATTACTGATGAAAAAAATATTCACGAAGGTGAAATTCTGCTGCCTAAAAATACAAAGCTGCCAAAAAGAGATATTAATAATGACGGAGTTATTGATGATAAAGATGTTCTAATAGATAGTGCGGAAGAAAACTTTTTTATGTTTAAACATCTTGGTGATCCTATTGAGAGAGAAGAAGGTTCTTTGTTTTATAAAGTAAAAAAGGCTTTAAAGGCGGAAGTTACCAGAACAGACTACAGTAATTATCTCTTAAAAGATATTTTGACTGTTGATATAGATAAAGGTCCTGTAGACAGGATTCAATTTTACGGTTTGTATCGCGGGAATTTGTCATTTAATTTTATGGGAAGTGATTATGATACGGAATATGATATAACATTTATAGATGTTGGTATGATGGGACAGCTAAATCCTCAGTATAAAACTGATTTTAAATTGCAATTTAAGTTAACACCCACATCGGAAAGAACATTTTTTCAAAATCTTATAAGTGATGCCTATATTGTAAATTCGGCTATACCTAATCACCAGGTTATGATTGGGAATTCACGAAATCAGGTTGGTGTTGAAGGCGGTATGAGTTCAACTTATATTCCGTTTATTTTAAGGTCGCAGATTGCAAGAACTTTTGGTAATACCCGTGCTTTTGGGGTAAGGGTTATAGGGAATTATTCATTAATAGATTACAGTTTAGCGGCAAACAGTTCGGACAGATTTTTTCAGGAGTTTTTTCCGGGAGCTGAATTTACAGGTTGGGTAAATTTGAAACCTCTTGGAAAAACTAATGGTAAATACGGCAAACTTGTTATTGGCGGAGGATTAAATGCGGGCAGAAGACACGAAGATTATACTGTTGGCGGGGCATATGTCGGCTGGACTTATAAAGATTTTATGATAAATGCGGAATATGCAATTGCTGATGGTTATAATGCACGGGTTTTAAGTTCTAATAAGGCGCAGGGTTTTTATACAACCATAGGATACAAACTTACACCAAAATTGCAGATTGTAGCCCGTTATGATCAGTTTGATCCGAATAGGGATGTTTCAGGCGATATAAGACGCGAATATTCCGCCGGTATAAATTATTTTGTAATCGGTCAGGGTATGAGAATTTTACTGAACTATGTTTACTGTGATAATCAGAATCTTGTGGATAGCCACAGGCTTATGTTAGGCACACAAATATTATTGTAGAGAAAAACTTTTTCTACAATTAATTTTATGGACGTTAGGTACTTATTTTACGTCGTCTTTTATAACGATAAGATTGTTCATGATTTTCATGGCGCAGGTCGGTAAAACAACGTGCTCCAGGCCGTCAGCAATACTCAAAATTTTTCCTGCACCGAGTATAACATCTTCTCCTTTGTATTGAAATTTATAATCAGTTTTTCTGTCAGAGCGGATTGTAACTTTGTCCATTGTTTTTTCCCTTTACTAGTCTTTCATTATACCGAGGGCATCAAAAAATATACCCTCGTCCATTACTTCATTGTATAAATCTTCATCTTTTTGGAAATCCTCCATTGTATAAGGATAAAGATCAATACAAACATTCATTTCGGTTTCTATTTTCCCGATAATAGGCCATATTTCTTCGCGCTTTGATTTATCTTCGGTATCAAAAATAGCTACGAGTTCAATATCTTCGCCTTCATGATTCTTTCCGTCCAAAAACTGACCGAACAGATAAACGCCTCTGAAATCGTCAAATTTTTTCCTGAAAGAGGATGTCAATACCTTTATGACGTCATGTACCGGACTTGTCATAATATACTCCTTAAATCTTGTCTTGAAACGGTTTTTTGTTCTGAGGTTGCAAGATTTTTTACAGAAACTTTTCCGGCATTAATTTCATCTTCGCCAAGAATAAGCGCATAATTTGCAACCTTTGAGGCCTTTTCAAGTTGTTTTGTAAATTTTTTATTTGAAAGATCAAATTCTATATTATATCCGTTATTTCGTAATTCTTCAGCTAATTCAAAAGCATCAACAGGTGAGTTTGAAACAATGTATCCGTCAAGCTTTTGCGGCTGAGGTACCGGGAGCAGTGCATTTAATCTTTCCATTCCCATTGCCCAGCCGACAGCGGGTGTATCTTCTCCGCCCAGATTTTTGACAAGACTGTCATATCGACCTCCGCCGCATACGGCATTTTGAGAGCCTAAATTGTTTGATTTAATCTCAAAAACTGTTCTGTTATAGTAATCTAAACCGCGCACTAAAAGTTTATTGACCGAGTATTTTACGTTTAATTTATCAAGGTAAGTTTTTAATTTTGCAAAGTGGTCTGCGCATTCTTCACAAATATAATCAGATTGGATTACTTTTTGGATTTCAGATTTTTCGAAAATAGTTTTGCAGCTTTCTACCTTACAATCCAAAAGCCTTAATGGATTTTTCTCATATCTGTTTTTGCAGTCATCACAAAGGTTATCAAATTCAGGTTTTATGACTGCTTTAAGTTTGGTTTTAAATTCTTCTCGACATTTGGGGCATCCAAGGGAGTTTATTTCCACCTCTAAATCGTTTAACCCGAGTGATTTCAGATAGTTTACGGCCATCAAAATAACTTCTGCATCGGCTGCCGGTTCTTTTATGCCAAACATTTCCACACCAACCTGATGGAATTGTCTTTGTCTGCCTTTTTGGGGGCGTTCATATCGGAACATCGGACCTTTATACCATAACTTTACAGGCGGAGATAGTCTTGACATACCGTTTTCAATATATGAACGTACAACGCCGGCAGTATTTTCAGGGCGAAGTGTTAAAGAGCGGTCGCTTTTTTCAAAGGTATACATTTCTTTGTTTACAATATCTGTTGTATCTCCTACCCCGCGGGCGAAAAGCTCGGTTGCTTCAAAAATCGGTGTTCTTATTTCTTTATAACCATAGCGGGTAAAAATTTTCAAGGCATTTTCTTCCAGAATATGCCACTGGTCTATATCTTGAGGTAAAATGTCATGTGTACCTTTGATTACATTGATAATTTTTGTCATAAATTGATTATAGTAAGTTAAGTTTTAATTGTCAATTACTATATTAATGCGTATTTTCTAAAGTTTTTTATGTATCATTGCATCAAGCAGTGGTTCAAGATAATCAAGTTCGATATTATTAAGCATTTTGATTTTTAATATAATGTTGTCTATTTTTGGATTTTTCTTTTTATCAAAGGAAAAAAGTTCGTTAAAATCTATTTTAAGTTTTTTATGAATATTTTCAAGAGTATCAGCAGAGGGGAAATTAATGCCTCGTTCCAGTTCTGAAAGTGAATGACGGCTTATTCCGATTATTTCGGCAAATTTTTCCTGCGATAATTTCAGGTCAGTTCGTAACTCTTTAATTTTTAATCCTAGTTGTATTTTTACATTCATTATAAAAGTTTAATATTTATTAAACTTTTTAACTATATCCTGCTGTATTATAATAATTGTTATATAATATATAACAAAAGTGTTAAATAATCATTATTAATATGGAAAAAAAACTTAGCGAGATTGAAGAAAAAGTAGCATTAGCAATCGCTCAAGGTCAAAATGCACGACAAATTGCGGAATGGTACGGAATAACATACAAAGAATATGTGAACTGTAAACGGCGAATTCTAAGAAAATTAAAGATTAAAAGAATGACACAAATATTGCCGGTATTAATAAAAAATCCCCCTCGACGGGGGATTTAAATCCTCTATTGATTTGCTACAGCTTTGCTTCCTGTCATATTTTGCATAACTTCAATAGCTTTTTTAAGCTGAACATCATCTTTATTTTTTACATTGTCTTCCGTCAATTCCACAACCAAATCGGGTGTTATACCTTTTTTGTTAATATCCGTACCGTTTGGTGTAAGATATTTTTGGATTGTGATATTCAAACCGGCTTCGTATGGCAGTTTGTTAATTTCTTGAACAAGTCCTTTACCAAAAGATTGTTCTCCGATTATTATGCCTCTATGGTTATCTTTAATTGCGCCGGAGAAGATTTCGCTTGCAGAGGCTGAACCTTTGTTTATTATTACAACAATCGGTTTATCAGAGACAACTCCTTTTTTTGCGCGTTGAGTTTCTTTATAGCCGTCTCTGTCAACGGTGCTTACGATTATTCCGCCGTCTAAAAACATATCTGATATGTTAATGGCATTACTTAAAAGTCCGCCCGGGTTTGAACGAAGATCTATAATAAATCCTTTTTTATCCTTTGAATTTAATAAGATGTCACCAAATTCTTTTGTGGCATTACGGCTTATGAAAGAGCTTAGCCTGATGTAGCCGATATCATCCGGCATGTTTATATTGTCAGGTAATTTTTGTGAAATTGATTTAATTTCAATTTCTGCGCGGGTAATGGTGTATAATTTTGGTGCGGTATCTTTACGTTTGATAAGTAGCGTAACAGTTGTACCTTCTTTCCCGCGAATCTGATCGGCTGCTTTATCAACAGTAATACCTTTTGTACTTTTACCGTTAATCTCAAGGATTTCGTCATCAGCCAAAAGACCTGCTTTTTCTGCCGGTGTGTCCTCAATTGGAGCAATTACCATTAATTTGCCGTCTTTTACACCGATTTGGATACCTATACCTTTTAAGGAACCCTTAATTGAGCTTGTTTCTTCCGCAAACTCTTTCGGATCAAGAAATTTTGTATACGGATCATTCAAACTGGCAACCATTGTGTTAATTGCAACGTATGCATCTTCGTTAGTTTTGATTACACTATCATATTTATGTCGCCATTTTGACCAATCCTGATCATTATTAGTCTGATCTACAAATTTTGTGTTTACTAACCTCCATACATTGTCATAAAGCTCAACAGGGGTGTATGCCATACTATAATTTTTGACGACACATCCGAACAAGATTAGAAATGTCCACAAAAATATAAAACTTTTCCTCATAATGTTTCTCACTAAATATTCCTCCACCTAACTCTTACGTTTTTATAGATGTTTTTTTTGAAAATTAGTTCCATAAAAATTTAAAAGTCTTATAATATAATACCATATATATAAAAAATGTGGAATACTTCCACATTTTATTTATGTTCAAATTGTAAAAGTCTTAGACCGCGTTTTTCTTTTGGATGAGCATCCGGCAGTTCATAACACTTAATACATCTTGCCTCATAAGTTTCATCTCCGCCAATCATAATTAGCGGTGAGTTTTTATCAGCGGGTTTGCCGTCGATAAGCCTCTGGGTTCTTGTGGCATAATCGCATCCACATTTCATACAAACTGCGTGAAGCTTGTCAACAGAAGTTGCAATACACATTAATTGCGGCATAGAGCCAAACGGTTCTGCTTTAAAATCAAGTTCTAGCCCTGTTCCGATTACCCTTTTGCCGTCTGCCATAAGTTTTGATATGACTTTTACTATATTGCTGTCAAAGAATTGTAATTCATCAATCGCGACAATTTCGTCTTCAGGTTTTACAATACTCAAAATTTGTATGGAATGCTTAACTTTGATTGCATCGAGCCATAAACCGTTTCTTGATTCTATATAGTCACCTTTTGCACGTGTATCAATGTCCGGTGAAATAACCTTAACTTTTTTCTTTGCAATAATACAGCGCCTGATGCGGCGCAAAAGTTCTTCTGTTTTACCACAACTCATAGGACCTGTAATTAGTTCAAAACTGTATCCTTGTATCATCTCCTCTATATCCCCAAATCATCTATTTACGCTTTTAATTATACTCCCTAACAAAGTTTTTGCATAGTAATCATTACGAATTTGTTAAGCAAAATATACAGAATTTTTAATTAAAAATTATTTGTA
This sequence comes from uncultured Muribaculaceae bacterium, assembly GCA_964470005.1. Taxonomy (GTDB): domain Bacteria; phylum Cyanobacteriota; class Vampirovibrionia; order Gastranaerophilales; family Gastranaerophilaceae; genus SIG32. The sequence goes on along the minus strand of CAYYAG010000010.1, from coordinate 2,212 downwards.
TTTTGGATTGTTAATGTATATTATATTTTGAATTTTTATTAAGGATTTTATCCTTGAGTTTTTTCAATCCTGCACCATAGAAATATTTTAATTGTTCCGGAAAATTATCTTCAATATCCAGCAGGTACATATCATGAACTATAAATTCTTTTAAGAGGAAAACAACCTCCGGATTTTTAGTCCAAATTGCTTTTGTTTCAACTTTTCCAAAAATACCTTCCGTACTATCGGCCAATAAAAATATCATACGTCCGCCGAGAGAGAGTTCAATTTCCCTGCCGTTTTTGTGTTTGAATATCGTGCTAAAAGGACATTGTACGTTGTCATAGCCTACAATTTTTATATCAAGACCCCGATTATATGCGTCAAAAAGGTGTTGTTCAACATATTTGAAATCATGTGACCAGATTTCAATATATATATCTGATTTGGCGGATTTTATTATTTCAATAATTTTTTCCCTTATTTCAGACAAACCTGATATTGAATGGATTGGTTCATTGTAGTCTTTTTTTACATCAGGAAGTTTTTTTTCTAAAAAATCAAGATTTGCTTCAAGTTTTCGTCTGAATCTTCGAGTTAACTCTTTGGGTTTGACGGGAAGGAAGGTCTGCGGCTTATCACCGGATGAGGAAACTATTCTGGCTGTTTCAAGAGCCTTAAGGGTGTCATAGGCTCGTGATTGAGGGATATCTGCAAGTTTGGCAACTTCATATCCTGTTGCCGGATATTTTTTTAAAAGTGCCACATAAACCTTTGCTTCATAACTGTTCAGCCCCAGTTCTTTAAGGCTTTCGATAATGTCTTTCATAGGACAATTATATCATGGTTTTTAGAAATAAAAAAGCGGGTCTGCTACCATACAACTTTTTCAATAAGTTCTATTTCGTATCCGTCAGGATCTTTAATGAATGCAATTTTTGTACCTTTTCCCGTTAAATCAAAAGGCTCATATAAGTATTCATATCCAAGAGTATGGAGTTTCTTTGTAAATTCATCAAGTGATTTTACTGAAAACGCAAAGTGTCCAAAGCCTGTACCTGGATTATATCCGTCTTCCGGGGTTTCGTCATTATACGTTAATTCCAGTTGTGTTGTGCCTTCTTCATCATTTAAAAAGTATAACTCACAATCATCAAGGCGTTTTTTATAGTCTAATTTCATATTTAAAAGTTCTGTATAAAATTTAATACTTGCATTTATGTCTTTTACCCGAATCATTGTGTGTAATAATTTCATAAAACTCTCCTTTTAAAAAGGATTATATCACGATAGATTTTGCCTTGCAATTATTCGTTATTGATTGAAAAGTAAACATCTTTAAGACGTTTTTTGCTAATGTGGGTATAAAGCTGGGTAGTAGAAACATTGCTATGTCCGAGAAGTTCCTGGACAACGCGCAAATCTGCTCCGTTTTCCAATAAATGTGTAGCAAAACTATGTCGGAGAGTATGCGGAGAAATAGTCTTATGGATTTTTTTGCCCTCCGTACGGATAAAATTGTATACATCCTGACGGTTAATTTCACGTCCGTGTTCATGGATAAGCAGTTTTTTTGTATCCAGTTTGAATTTTTGGATTAAAAAATCTCTTTCCGGAAGGTAATTTTTAATTGCAATAACAGCTTTTTTCCCCATAGGAATTATTCTTTCTTTGGAACCTTTTCCGTTGCACTGAAGGTATTTAGCGTTTAAGTCGTAATCATTAACTTTTAAGTTAACAAGTTCGGAAACGCGGAGTCCGCAGCCGTACAAGAGTTCTATAATTACCTTTTCAACTTTTGTCAAATGCTGGTTTAAAATTACTTCAATTTCCTGAACGGTTATAACTTTAGGCAATTTTTTGGGAAGTTTAGGCTGTTCAATAGTAAGAGTCGGATTTGATTTGCAGTAGTCATTGCTGCATAGCCAGTTATAAAAACCTCGAAGTGAGGCTATTTTTCGCATAACACTTTTGGGTGAATAATGTTTTTCGTGCAGATTTCTTATATAAGTTGTTATCTGCGAACGCTCAACATTTGACAGCCCGCAGCTGCAATATTCAATAAAATCGGATAAATCGCGCCTGTATGCTTCTGTTGTATTTTCTGCAAGACCCTTTTCTATTTCCAGATATTCGAGATATTCAGATAATAGCTGCATATTCATAATTCAAATTATAAAGCTTTTTTGAAAAATTTTTATGCATTAAATGAATTATTTTCTTGGCAGGG
>CAYYAG010000009.1:0-48515 GCA_964470005.1 uncultured Muribaculaceae bacterium | reverse complement strand
AGGCTGCCAATACTATCGTCAGTATCAGCATTACAACCATCATCTCCGCTAGCGTGAATCCTGATTTTATTCTGTAATTCTTTATAACAGAATTACAGTTATGGTTTTGAAATTTGTCGATATTGCCGCAAAACACAGTGCGCGACGCATGTTGGAGAGCATTGCCTCCCAAAATACTAATCATTTTTAACATTTTACCCCCAGTTTTTTATCATGATAACATTTTTACCGCAAAAAATCAATACTTAAATATTTTCTTTAATAAGTTTTAAAATATCAGATGCCGCACTGAATTTTGCGAGTTCAAAAGCCTTTTGCTGTAATAATTTCAACTTATTCTTGTCTTTAGCAAGCCCCTCTAAAATATTAAATAGAGTTTGTGAATTTGTTTTATCATCTTCAAGATAAATTCCCGCATTTTTTTCAACCATGAACCTTGCATTCTTGCGCTGATGATCTGCTGCCGCATGCGGATACGGAACAAATATTGACGCAATCCCTGATGCACAAAGCTCCGATATGCTAAGCGACCCAGCACGCGATACAGCTATATCCGAAGCTTTTAAAACACTTACCATATCATCAAAATATGGTTTTACAAGCAGGTTTTTGTCTGTTTTGTAAGCAGGATACATCGCCGATAAATGCTCCTCTACAGTACTGAATTTCTTTTTTCCGGTCTGGAAAATTATTTGCATATCATATTTCTGTGACAAATCCTTAATAATCTCTACAGCTGCACAATTTATTGACTTCGCACCCTGCGAACCACCCATTATACATAGCGTTAGTTTATCTTCAAGCCCTAGATTTCTTCTTGCATCTTCTTTTGTAAGTGTTTTAAAACCTTCCCTGAGCGGATTTCCAGTAATATGGCAGTTTTTGTTTTTTATATACTTTGATGCACACTCAAATGCCAGCGAAACACCTGCAGCATAAGGCGACAAATACCTTGTCACAAGTCCGGGCTGTGCATCGCAATCATGCATTACAAAAGGCGTTTTTAATACTGCTGCCGCAATCAAAACCGGAGCAGACACATATCCCCCGGTTCCAAATACTACATCGGGTCTGTATTTTATTATATAATAAAAACCCTTCATAACCGCAATCCCTAAATGTAAACTCCATTTTACAAGATCAAAACAAGCTTTTCGGGGCATCCCTTGAACATTTACCGGCAAAAACTTATACCCTTTTTGCTTTACAATATCAAATTCAAGATTTCTGGGGTTCCCAACATAGAAAATTTCCCCGTCAAGATATTCCGCAATCGCTATTGCCGGATAAATATGACCGCCTGTTCCGCCGCCTGTTATGAAATATTTAGTCACCTTCCGCATTCCTTATTTTCTTAATACGTTTTTTGGAAATGTTTAGTAAAATTCCTACCATCCACAATGATACAATAAGTGATGACCCGCCGTAACTTATAAAAGGCAGCGGAACACCCGTTGTCGGCAAAAAAGAACTCGCAACACTCATGTTCAAAAATGCCTGAAATCCTATTGAAAATGTTAAACCAACCGCAAGTAACTTCCCATACATATCTGGACACCTTCCTGCTATCAAAAATCCCCGCTGGACAAATGTGAAAAATAACCCTATTACAAGAATACAACCGATAAATCCCATTTCCTCGGCTATAATTGCAAAAATAAAATCCGTGTGACACTCCGGCAAATAATATAATTTTTGAATTGAACCGCCATATCCTACGCCGCTGAAACCGCCGGATGCAAATGCAATTAATGATTGGATAATATTATACCCCGCACCTTGCGGATCTGTCTCCGGATGTCGCCATATCCTTAAACGCTGCAGCTGGTATGGTTTAATAATGGTCGTTGCAGCAATTACAACAGCTGTAATTCCGGCTGTCACAGCACTTATGAATAATTTCATTGATCCGCCGCCGCACAAATACATCACAACTGACGTTGCCAGCAATAGAATTACCATACTAAGATTGGGTTGTACAAAAATGAACGCTATCATTACTATTATTGGAATAAATGCAAATACCCATTTGTTCTGATCAAAAAGATTCGCATCATTTTTAAACGCAGATGCAAGAAGCATTACTACAGCAGGCTTCGCAAATTCTGACGGCTGAAGCTGAAACCCGGCAATATTTATCCACCTTTTTGCACCATTCACCATAACTCCCAGCTGCGTAAAGTCTACAAGAATTAGTGCAATAATTATTATTATCATAAAAATGGTATTCCATTGCGGAAGCTTTTTGTAATCGTAGTTTGAAAAAAATTTTAATCCGATAAACCCGACTATAAATGCCAGAATTTGCCTGATTAAAAACTGTGCAGGATTCCCGCCTTCATCAAGACACTTTGGGGCGGTTGCGGAAAATATAGCCATAAAACCTATTATTACAAGAAATGCAACAGCTACAAGCAATGTGGTATCCGGAGAGGATACTATAATGCTCTGAATAGGGTGACGGCGTCTTTTGGGTTCACTGGATTTTTGATGTGACATAATCTCTGAAAACGTCCCCCCTCTCCTCATAACTCTTGAACATATCAAAACTTGCACATGCCGGCGATAAAAGCACTACATCAGGCTCCAAATCTATACCCTTATCAATTGCATCCTGCATGTTTTTTGCATGTATTATACTCTCAAAACCGCTCGCTGACAGATTCTTTTCAAACCTTTCTACGGCTTCCCCTATCAGTATTACTGTACTAATATGCTCTTTAACTTCATCACAAAATTCTTTTAGCCCTGTGTTTTTGTCACGGCCTCCCGCAATCAGCACAACATTCTGATTATTAAATGACTTCACTGCAACTATTGCCGCCTCGGGATTTGTAGCCTTTGAATCGTTATAAAAGGCTGTTTTTCCTATCTTTCCAACATACTCAAGACGATGCGGCGGAGATTGAAAATCTCTTATTGCCTCACGAATAGAAACGTTATCAACCCCGGCAAGCTTGGCACAAATTATGGCGCATTCTACATTTTGAAAGTTATGTTCCCCTACCAGCGGACATTCCTCAACAGGCATTACAAATTCTACAACACCCTCTCTTTCATATATAAATTCATTATTTTTAACATAACAGGAATTGCCTGTTTTCCTTTCACCAAAATAAAAAACCTCTCCCTCAGCAAGAAAATCTTTTAGCCTTTCGTCACACGCATTCAAAACAGAAAACTTCGGCGCCTGAGGTGACTTAAAGATTTTAGCTTTTGCCGCAAAATAGTTCTCAATTCCCTGGTGCCAGTCTATATGATCCGGAGTAAAGTTTGTCCAGACAGAAATAAACGGCGTCAATGTAGGACTCATTGCTATTTGATAAGAACTCATCTCACAAATATAATAGTCAAGCTTGTCATCCGCAAAATCGCAGGGAGGCTGCCCGATGTTTCCACAGGCTTTTGCCTTAAACTTTTTCTCAAATATATGAGCGGTCAATGCCGTTGTGGTTGTTTTACCATTAGTCCCGGTAATTGCTACAAATGGTGTGTTGCTCATTCTGTAACAAAGCTCCAGCTCGGAAATAACCGGAATATTTTTCATCCTTAAAAGTTCAATAATAGTACTAAAAGGAGGAATTCCCGGACTTGTAACGGCAAATTCAGCACCTTCAACAAACCCGATTGAATGCCCGCCGGTTTCTATGTTTATTCCAAGTCCTTCAAGCTTGGAATCCGGCTCAATACCCTTACTTTCCGTCAAATACACGTCATATCCATGCCTTTTTAAAAATTTTGCTGCTGCTATTCCGCTTTTTGATAACCCGAGTACCAGAACCTTTTTCATCTATATTATCCCTTTTACAAATACTTCAAACAATCCTATTGCTATTATAGCAAAAATCAAAGAAACAACGGCAAATACCGTAACAATTTTTTTCTCACTCCACCCGCAAAGTTCAAAGTGATGATGAATAGGTGCCATTTTGAAAACTCTTTTGCCGGTAGTTTTATAACTTGTAATCTGAACAATTACGGACAATGTTTCCGCAACAAATACGGCCGCTATAAATATTAAAAGAAATTCAAACTTGCCCATAACTGCCAGTGTACCCATAAGTCCTCCTATAGCAAGAGAACCCGTATCTCCCATAAAAACTTGCGCCTTTGGCCTGTTATATTTTAAAAAACCAATCAATGCACCGGCAACAGATGCTGATATTATGGCAACCTCCGAATACCCCGTGAACATCGCAATTAATGCACAAGCAATAAAGGCTGGAACTCCGGTTGATGCGGCAAGACCGTCCAGGCCATCTGTTAAGTTATAGGCATTTGATGCTCCGGTTATTATAAATATAGACAATAACGGATATATCCAGCCTAAGTTTATTACCCAGTGTCCGACTGAAAAATATGACCCGAAAGGATTCGTCATCATAACGTATAATGTTGGTAAAAGTGCTATCGCAACCTGCCTTAAAAATTTTCCTCTTGGTGTTAGACCGTCATTACCTCTACCCTTAAGCTTTATATAATCATCCTGGAAACCTGCAAACGTATAAAATACAAGTGTCAATAAAATTATTAAAGCATCCGTCGTAAGACGCTGTGCAAGCATAAGCGTTATTAAAGACGCACTGATTATTGCAATAATGATAAACACCCCGCCGGTTGTAGGAGTTCCCTGCTTTTTAGCATGAGTTTCAGGGGCAAGATCTTTTACATATTGCCCTATGGTTTTTTTCTTTAAAAAATCTATATACGGAACCCCGAACAATAAGCATAGAATCATTCCCAAAAGGAACGACACCGTAATCATTATCATAAATTACCTCTTTTTATGTTTTCAATAATTTCTTCAAATTTCATAGCCCTTGACGCCTTTAAAAATATTGTATTACTGACATTTAAATTAGCAAGAATGTAACGGGAAACCTCCTCATTTGTATTGAAGCTTTTCACAAAACCACCTGATTTCTCAATCTCTCCGGCAATTTCAGCGGCAAGATTTCCAACCGAAAGAAATTTTACATTTTTTATGTCTTGTGCTGCAAGAAATTTTCCGACTTCTCTATGAAGTTCAATTTCACTTGCACCAAGTTCACACATATTACCCATTATAACTACAGGATTTTCATACAGTTCAATAAAAGTTTTAACAGATGCTTTCATAGAGTCGGGATTTGCATTATAACTGTCATTTATAATTTTAAATCCAGCAGCAATTTGCGTTTCCCAGCGTTTTTCTATAGGTTTATAATCCAAAAGCCCCGATCTTATATCCGCATAATCCATTTTGAGTTTTTTCGCCGCTTCTATAACAGCGAGAGCATTTTCTATGTTGTAATCTCCTGACACATTCAGTTCATACTCGCTATCTTTATAAATAAACCTTGAATATGAAGGCTTTTTATCCAAAACTTGGACATTTTTAATTGAATAATAAATTTTTTCGCCTGCAAAATTCACATTATTTTTAATCCGGTCTTGCTCAAGCGCTATAAAAATACCCTTAGGGTTAAGATAGTCCGCAATTTCGCACTTGGCTTTTGCAATATTTTCAAGACTGCCCAATCTTCCTATGTGAGATGTACCGGTGTTTGTAATCACGGCAATATCAGGCTCTGCGTAACGCGAAATAAGCTCTATTTCACCCGGTCCGCGCATCCCCATTTCTACAATTAAAACTTCAGTGTCCTCTGCCATTGCAAACACTGTCTGACAAAACCCTATCTCGTTATTGTGGTTTAAAAAAGTTTTAACAGTACGAAAATTTTGGCTTACAACGGAATACATCATCTCCTTTACTGTGGTTTTTCCTGAGCTTCCCGTAATACCAATAACTATCGGATTGATTTTCTTACGATAAAAACCTGCAAGCTCAAGATACGCTTTTAAAGTGTCATTAACTTCAAAAACAACACCGGCCGAGTCAAAAATCTCGCCGTCGGTTGTAAAATATCCGGCAGCACCTTTCTTTAAAGCTTCTTGGATAAATTTTTCTCCGTCAAAATTTGCACCTTTTAACGGAAGATAAATATCTCCTCTTTTTAAACTTCTTGTATCGGTTGACAATGCATAATCCACGCTGCTTTCACCCGATTTTAAAACTTTTGCCCTGCAAGCCGTTACTATCTCATCTTCTTTCATAACTATAATAATACTGCAAAAAATAACCGAAATCATAAACTTTACAAATATTAAAACTACTTGACAAGCGATTTTCACTATCGGATAATGAAAACACGTATTAGTATGCGGTAACTCGTTGACAAAACCCCGCACCGGTACAACGGAAATAATAAGCCGGAATTGATAGCACTGCGGTGGTTACGAAACCCAAAATGAAAGGAAATATGAAATGTACGCAATTGTAGAAACTGGCGGTAAGCAATATCAGGTAGAAGAAGGCCGCTACATTGATGTAGAATTGCTTGATGCTGAAAAGGACAGCAAAATCGTCTTTGATAAAGTTGTTATGATAGTTAACGGTAAAAAATCAAAAGTAGGCCAACCTTATGTTACAGGTGCATCTGCTGAAGGTACCGTTTTGGCTCATGATAAAGCTAAAAAAATTATTGTTTTTAAACAAAGACCTAAAAAAGGTTATAGAAAAAAACAAGGCCACAGACAAGGCTTCACAAGAGTTATGATTAACAAAATCAGAACTTCAGCCCAGAAAAAAGCTGCTGATAAAGAAACAACAGCTGAATAATTAAAAAACAATCCAAATAAAATCAAGTAAGGAGAATAAAAATGGCACATAAGAAAGGTATGGGATCTACCCGTAACGGACGCGACTCAGAAGCAAAGCGCTTGGGCGTTAAAAAATTCGGCGGTGAAATCGTTAAGGCCGGAAATATACTGGTTCGCCAGAGAGGTACTAAAATCCATCCCGGAAATAATGTAGGTATAGGTTCTGATGATACTTTATTTGCATTAATCGACGGTCAGGTGAAATTTGAACCTCACAGACGGGACAGAAAACAAGTTAGCGTTTATGCGGTATAAACATTAATAACACTTGTTAAAAAAGACTGAAAAATATTTTCAGTCTTTTTTTTATGTAAAAATTTATTTACAATTAAAAAGTTTATTTAAAGATTTCAATCTGATACTCCGATAACAAAAATATAATCGTAAGGAGTATTTTATGCTAAAAAAGATTTCACAGCCTTCGTGTAATGTAAGCGATAGTGTTGAATTTATATTAAGAGGAGCGAGAAAACGCCGTTCAATGGCGTTAATGAACGCACAAGCAATAAATGCAGATGCGGGTATTCAAGGTAAACTGAGAGCAGTAAAATAATCTCAGTGAATAAGATGAGAGTGTTTTTAAAAGGCGGATTTCATATCCGCCTTATTTATTAGGCTCAATCAAAAACTTCAAAGCTTTACCATCAATATGCTGCAGCATGGCATACTCAACCTTTTCAAGTGGAAGTCTGTCTGTGATAAGTTTTTCAACTTCTACCTCACCTGAAGCAATATAATCAAGCGCCATTCGGAAATATTTTGGTGTATGATGGAAAACACTCATCATAGTTATATCGCCATAGTGCATTTTGGTAGTATCAAAAGTAACTGTAGAGCCGGATTTACATCCGCCAAAGAAATGCACTTTCCCACCGGGCCGGACGCAAGAAAATACCCTTTCCCAAATTTCTGGCAAGCCTACACATTCAACAGCAATATCCAGACCTTTTTCTTCCGCGGAAAAATTTTTAAAAATCTTTTCCGGATTTGGATATTTTTTTAAATCTACAATTTCATCCGCATGCGCAAATTCATCCGCCATTTGTAATTTCAAAGGATTTCTGCCGGCGGCTATGACTCGTGCACCTTTAAGCTTTGCGAGCCGCGCAAACATTAAACCAATAGGGCCTATACCAATAATTCCAACAGAATCACCGGGCTTTATACCCGTTCTCTCAACACCATGCACTACATTTGCAAGAGGTTCACAAAATGCTGCACGCTCAAAGCTTAAATTGTCAGGTAAAATTATCATGTTTTTCTTAACAATTCGTGCTGGGACAGTAATATATTCCGCATATGCACCATTTAAAAGATCAAGATTTTCACACAAATTATACTCGCCACGTCTGCAATAAAAGCATTCGCCGCAAGGAGCCGAATTTGCAGCAACAACCCTGTCACCAACCTTGAAGCCTTCGACATTTCGTCCGATTTTTTCAATAATTCCTGCGAACTCATGCCCGAAACCGGACGGAATATTTTTAATCAAAACAGGATGTCCGCGCCTGTAAGTTTTAACATCGGTTCCGCAAGTAAGTGCCGCAATAACCTTTACAACAACTTCACCTTCTGCCGGAGGTTTCACCATAACATCTTCAAATTTTATATTTTGAGGGCCGTAATACTGTATCGCTTTCATATTACTACTCCTTAATTTTTATATATGCCTTCATAATACGATTATTCATAGTATCATCAAAGGCTTTTTGAATATCATCAAGCTTATACACTGTAGAAAGTCCTTCAACTTTAACTTGATAAGATCTTAAAAGATTCAATGAATCCTGCAAGTCAACCGGTGAAGGTGAATAGCTGCCCAGAACAGTAAGCTCTCTGTAATAAATCTCATTATTTGCATAACCCCAGTTATTCGGAGTGCTGGAAAAAACCAGAATTTTCCCGCCATTTCTGACATATTTAAGTGCGGTATTAATAGCTTTATCTGCACCTGAAGTCATAAAAACACCATCCGCTTTATAATTAGGATCCATTTCTTTAACATTACAAGCAGCAATCCCAAGATCTCTGAGGCGATGAACTCTGTCCGGAATTAAATCACATCCCATAACATCCATTCCAAAAGCTTTAAGTGCTTGGGACATCATAACTCCTATTGTTCCAAGCCCTATCACAAGCGCTGTAGAATTTCCCCTTAAATTCGCTCTTTTGATAGCTCTTACACAGCACCCCAAAGGCTCATAAAAAGATGCTTCAATATCCGTAAGATTTTCCGGCTTGATATGCGCAACATTTTTCAAATGTTCTTCTGACAGATAAACATATTCACTAAAACCACCCGGGATTATATTTGTTTCTTTAAAATGCCCGCACATAGAAACATTTCCATTTCTGCAATACACGCATTCACCGCAAGGAATATGGTGGGATGTTATAATTTCATCACCAACTTTAAAATTAGTTTTAGAATTTATCTCTACTATTTCCGCAACAATTTCATGCCCGAGCACCGTCCCATCTTTTGAGATTTTGTGGATAAACTTAACGATATCCGAGCCGCACAACCCGCAGCCAAGGACTCGAACAATCGCTCCTTCTCTGCCGTTCAACTCAATATCCGGAGTTTCTTTTACGACGATTTTTCCTTTATTTATTACAGCTATTTTCATATTTCGCCTCGCAAAAGATATACTAGCACAACTTGCATGAAAATAAAAGATATATTAAAATATACTTATGACGAGGATTCGAAAATTATTCTGCTTTGATTATCCTAAAATAGAAAAGATGATTTCATATCTCGGGACTGAAGAACACGACAGATTTCTCAATTTAATCGTGGAAGAACCGGCAGGGATATTGAATAACTTACTGCCCTTACAGTACAAGTTCAAACACGAGTCTTATATTTTACTTGAAGGTGATGAGATTTTAGGACTTATAACAGTCGAACCCAATATTGGTAACCCTTACAAAATAAATATTACTCGACTCGTCTTCAAACAGGATTTTTATAATGTAGGCAAACAGTTAATAGAATTTATAATAGCAAAATATGGAGCAAAAGGTGCGCATTCTTTTATGGTTTATGTCGACGTGAGCCACGAAGAATTATGTACTTTATTTGTAAAAGGATGCGGATTCAGGCAATGCTCCTATGAAAACCTGTGGAAATTGGATAATTTTCAACCTCTAAAAACTGATAGGGCAAGATTTCGCCCTTGCCAGAATGCTGATGCTAAGGCCGTAGCCAAACTTTATAACGGCGAACTCAATAATTTATACAAACCCTCAATGGAACGCATCCCGCAGGAATATATTGACCCGTTCCTTGCCGGATTCAAAACCTGCTATAAAAATAGATACGTGCTGGAAGATGGTACAAATATTATTGCTTATCTTTCTATCACAACAGTTGATAACATGAATTTTATAATTGACATCTCCACTAATAACGGTTACCAATTTGACTATGATGAAATCCTAAACTTTGGGCTCAGTGAAATTCAACGCCGTAAGTCGCACTTTACAGCATTTTTAAAACATCGTCAATATGCAAAAACAGCCGACAGACTTGAGGAATATCTCCACAGCCGTAATTTAAAGTGTATTCAGACCCAGTGCGTTTTCGTAAAGGATTTTTACAAACCTATCAAAGAAGCCGAAAGCGCTATTAAAATATTTCTATTTGGCGAAAACAGTCTTATCTCAAATTAAAATTCACCTTTAAAAAATTTATTCTTTGTGCTAAAATTGGTTGACGAGGTGGATATTGTGAAAATTTACTTAGATAAGGATATTGACCAAAATTTAATTAAATCAAAAAAAATAGCTGTAATCGGATTTGGTTCTCAAGGATACGGACAATCCTTAAACCTTAAAGATTCCGGCTGCGATGTAATTTTAGGCTTAAGGCAGGGAGGAAAATCCGATTTAAAAGCAAAACAATACGGATTTAAGACAATGCCAATTGAAGATGCCGTCAAACATGCTGATATCGTACAAATTCTGATACCGGATGAAATTCAGGCAGAAGTTTACGAAAAACAGATACAGCCCTATCTAAAAAAAGGCCAATACCTTATGTTTTCACACGGATTTAATATTCATTTCAAAAGGATTACTGCGCCTGATTATGTAAACGTTATTATGGTAGCACCCAAAGGCCCCGGGCATACTGTTAGAAGTGAATATACAGAAGGCAAAGGTGTGCCGTCATTAATTGCTGTTTTTCAGGATCCGTCAGGAAATTCAAAAGAAGTGGCACTTTCTTATGCGTCTGCAATTGGTGCAGGACGTGCAGGGATTATTGAAACCACATTCCGCGAAGAAACTGAAACCGATTTATTCGGCGAGCAAGCTGTCATTTGCGGCGGAATATCCGCTTTGATTAAAGCAGGATTTAATACCCTTGTTGAAGCGGGTTATTCACCATATATGGCTTATTTTGAAACATTACATGAAATGAAATTGATTGTTGATTTAATATATCAGGGCGGATTAAGTGATATGCGATATTCAATTTCAAATACTGCAGAATACGGCGATATGACACGCGGCCCTCAGGTTATCGGAGAACAGTCAAAACAGGCAATGAAAGATATTTTGAAAAATATTCAATCCGGTGAATTTGCAGACGAGTTTTTAACGGAAATGAAATCCGGCTGTAGAAAATTTAACGAACTTAGAAAAGAAAATTCCGAATCCGAAATCGAGCAAATCGGACAGGAAATCCGCTCATCATTCATATGGAATAACAATAAATTAATAAATAGGGAAAAGAACTGATTATGTTTGATACAGAAACAATATATGAAGTAGTAACATTTGCAACAGGTGATACAAAAGCCGGCACAAAAATGGGTAAACTCCAGCTTAAAGACACTAAAAATAATGCTGTATTAAATTGCGTGCTATGGGAAGAAACCCTGAACAGACTTGACAGCAAACTTTTCAGAACAGGTAATCTTGTAAGAATTGTAACCGCAAGTTTTAACGAAAAATTTAACAACTGTCTTGTATCTTCCTTGGAACTCATAAAAGAAGCCAAAACAGGTCTTGATGAATCAGAACGCGAAGAAACTTACCAAAAACTTACCGGTTACTTTGAAACAATTAAAGACGAAAAATTGAGAAATTTTCTAAAAACATATTTTGAAGAACACAAAGAAAAAATCAAAATTATGCCTGCAGCAAAAGTTATGCACCATAATTATATTGGCGGACTTATGGTGCATATAATTGAGTGTGTTCAATTTGCAGAAAAGAATCTTGAAATGTTCACATACAAAATCAACCGCGATATAGCAGTTGCTGCGTGTATTTTACATGATATAGGCAAAATTTTTGAATACACCATAGATTTGGAAACCGGACTGATTGACTACGATGAAACTTTCCGCTCAGAATGGTTAAGTCATTCTCAGTATGGATTTTCTCTGTGTATGATGAACGGCTTTAAGCGTATTGCAAAGATGATTGCAGCACATCACGGTCGTGAAGAATGGGGCGCGATTATTGACCTTGACGAAAAGGATCTTGAACCCGAATTATATTTTTTACATTTTATAGATAATTTATCTGCAAAATTCGGAAGAATTAATGTCGCAGCAATAGAAAGAGGACTGAATTGGCAAAATTAACGGAAAAACATACCTATGACGGAACACTTGTATGTGTTGAGGGGATTGACGGCGCAGGAAAATCAACTCAGCTTGCACTTTTACGCGACTGGCTAAAGGCGAACGGGAAAGATGTCATTTATACAGAATGGAACTCATCTCCTCTGATTTCCCAGACAACTAAACTTGCTAAGAAAAAAAATATGCTTTCACCAAGAACATTTAGCCTTTTGCACGCCGTAGATTTTGCAGACAGGCTAAAACAGGTAATTGCACCCGCATTAAAAGCAGGCTTTATCGTACTCGCTGATAGATATGCCTTTACGGCTTTTGCACGAGATGTTGCGCGTGGAGTTGACCCCAAATGGGTACGCCGGGTCTATGATTTTGCAATCCGCCCCGATTTGACAATATATTTTGATATTGATCCTGAAACATCTATGGAAAGAATATGCTTTAACAGAACTCCAAAATTCTATGAAGCAGGTATGGATTTGAAATTAAGCAATGACCCGTTTGAGAGCTATTTAATTTTTCAAACAAGGGTTATCAATGAATACAAAAAAATGCTTAAAGAATTTGATATCGTTAAGCTTGATGCAAATGATTCAATCCACAAGAAACAGGTCGAAATAAGAAAAATGCTTACTGAGATTCTTGCTGCAAAGGGGGTTGAAATCTGATGACAAAACTTAAACACGGTTATGAAGGCTTATTAGTTGTAATTGAAGGAACTGATGGCTCGGGTAAATCAACCCAGCTTGAACTCTTGAAACGCTCTCTCCAGGATCAATCTTATGGTGTTATGGTTTCAGAATGGAAAACCTCAAGACTTATCGCAAATGTTATTGATGATGCAAAAGACAGAAATTTACTTAATGCAACCACATACAGCCTTTTGTACGCAGCGGATTTCGCAGACCGTCTGGAAAACCAGATTATACCGGCTTTAAAATCAGGATTTGTAGTGCTTTTAGATAGATACTACTATACCGCCCTTGCGCGTGATGTTGTCAGGGGGCAAAATATTGAATGGGTTAAAAACCTCTATGACTACGCACCGGAACCGGATTTGGTATTTTATCTTGATATGCCGGTTGATGTACTTTTAAAAAGGATAATTGGAACAACAGGTCTGGATTTTTATGAGAGCGGCAGAGATGTAGGATTTTCAACTGACTTCTACAAAAGCTTTGAGATTTATCAGAATAAGTGCCTTGAACAGTATGAAAAAATGAAAAAAATCCACGGATTTATAAGTATTGATGGCACAAAATCCATTCCGGAAATCCACCAGATTATGAGCGAAGAAGTCCAGAAAATTCTTAATACCGGTATCCTGGATTAGAATAAAAGTCCTTATTTATAAGAAATATAACAAATGTAAAATATTCAACATAAAAATTTACGTTATGAAACATTTCGTACTTTTAGATTAGGTTTGTGATAAGTTAGATAGTGTAGATTATATAGGTTTAAGGAGATTAATGAATGGCTGAATATTTGAGCAAAGAAGAGATAAAACAATGGAGAAGCTCATTAGAAAAGATTACCTTAGAAGAATATGCTGCCAGACTTGGAAAAAAATTAGCAGAAGATAAACCTACAAATGACATAGTTGATATTGTATTAAAAGGTCAGCCTATAGTTTCCGGCGATACTGAATGGTCACAAACAAGAACGGAAAGATTAAGTACAATTGCAGACAGAGCTTTTGCTCGCGAAAGGGAGATTGCTCCGTCTCCGTTTGTAGCACCTAAACACGAAAATAACGCGGTTAAAAAAACTGCCACACCTAAAAAATCAGCACCGAAACCGGTTACAAACGAAAAACCGGCGGCTGAAAGCTTGAGAGACGAAGTTAGAATTGTATTCAAAAAGGCTCTAACTGACAGAGAACAAAAAGTCTTTGATTATTTTGCGCAAAACAATAACAAAATAGTTTACGCAAGAGATTTGGCAGCCCTTTTAGATTTGCCGAGAGACTATGTTTATAAGTATATCAAAAATTTAAGAGCAAAAATTGACGGAGATAATCTTAAAAACGCGGATAAGGGTGGATTTATTCTGTCAATATAAGAGGGAGAATATCAACTAAATAAAAAAGACCCGCAAGCGGGTCTTTTTTATTTAGTCAATACAAATTCTTAATTAGTCCCCCTATTTAGTCTTCTTTAATTGTATTAGTTATAAATGCTGCACACAAAAGGCAAATAGCACCTATTAAAAATGCATATTCCCAATGGTAATTTACCAAACCTTCTCCTGCATCAAATACACATTTTGAAATAAACCAAGCAACAAGGGTACAAACAAACACTTGCGGCCCAGCAATAAATATATTAAATATACCCATAACAGACCCCTCTGTACCTTTTTTAATATACCTTGACAGCATTGCAAAAGGCAATGCACAAATACTGGCCCAGCCTATACCGGCGAGTCCCATTAAAATTGCAACATAAATTGTATTAGCCGTAAATGCCATTCCCAGATAAGCAACAACCATTGATAGCAGAGATATTATATGTACCTTTTTGTTACCGAATTTCTCTGCCAGCGCACCTATTGGAATAGCTACTAAAAAACAAATCAGATTAAATATCGCAAAACATATTGATGAAAAATTTGTACCGTTAACAACAGCATCTTCAAATGCAAGGCGTGCGGTTTCAGAGGCACTTGTCAAATCGGGCACTCCAAAAAGCGTATGCACCGAGTACTGAGTGAAAAATATCAGCATACACATAGTACTCATCCAGGTAAAGAATTGCATAAGACAAATCTTTGAAACTTCCGGTGACATCAAAAAGAAATTTTTCAAAGAATCCCAAAAATTATCTTCCTGAATATTCGCAACAGCAGCATCTTTTAAGTTATCCCTGCGAGTTTGATGTTCTTTAATTGTTATACAGGTCCATATCATAGCAAGTGAAAACGCCAGAGCCGCCATAATAAACTGAGCAGGTATAGACATCTGAAATCCAAACACCCATTTTAAAAACGGGGCAGTTGCCGCAGCAACAACAGAACCCAAACCTATTGACAGGCTTATATAAGAATTTGCCATAGCATGCTGTTCTTGCGGCACAACATCCGGAATTAAAGCCCTGTATGGGCCCTGTGCCACATTAATACAAGCATCTATTACCCATATCATAATTGCAGCAACAAAAAGCGCTGTCCAAATAGGAAGTTCAACTCCCAGTATACTTTCGAGCGCAATTGCAACATTTTGAGAGTTAGGAAAAATCCAAAGAGCCAAGCTTGCAACCAACGCACCGGTCAACAAATAAGGTCTCCGTCTCCCAAATTTTGAAACAGTCTTATCACTTAAGGCGCCGACAACAGGCTGTACGACCATCCCCGTAAACGGTCCGGCAAGCCATATAAGACCATATAAAAATGGTGATGCACCCAAGTTTTCTGTAACAGGACCGGATAATATTATCCTCATCTGCCAGGCAAACTGTAGCCCGAAAAATCCGAGCGCAAAATTCAAAAATTGTGCAGTACTAAACTTTTTTAAATTCGTCATTTTCTCTCCATATTATACTAACTTAACCGCTGCATCAATTAACCCTTTAAACAGCGGATGCGGTCTATCCGGGCGAGACTTGAATTCCGGGTGGAATTGCGATGCAACAAACCAGTCATTTTTAGGCAATTCAACAACCTCAGCCAGCATTCCGTCAGGCGACATGCCAGAAAAAACCAGGCCGGCAGCAGCTATTTGATCCAAATATTCATTATTAACTTCATATCTATGCCTGTGACGTTCGGAAATTTTTTCCTTCCCGTACGCTTTTGCTACCACGGAACCCTTCTTTAAAATACAGTCATAGGCTCCTAGCCTCATTGTCCCACCGTAACCTTTTACATTTTTCTGCTCCATCATTAAATCTATAACAGGATATAGCGCATTCTCATCAAACTCGGATGAATTTGCACCTTTAAGCCCTGCAACATTCCTTGCATATTCAATTACAGCACACTGCATCCCTAAACACAAGCCTAAAAACGGAAGATTATTTTCTCTTGCATATTTTATAACATTTAATTTTCCTTCAATACCGCGGATACCAAACCCGCCGGGAACTACAACGGCCTGAACATCCTTCAAAAGTTCATTGCAGCGTTTTTCATCAATACATTCTTCCGAATTTATCCATTTGATATCAATTGCCGCATCGTTGGCATATCCTGCATGTTTTAAAGATTCAACAACAGAAATATACGCATCCGAAAGTTTTGTATATTTACCTGCAATAGCAACTTTTATTGTCTTTTTCGGATTCTTAATTTTATCAACAAGGTTTTCCCAACCTTTCAAGTCAGGTTTTTTAGAATTTATGCCCATCATCTGCAAGATAACATCCGCCATTTTCTGTTCTTCTAATGCCAGTGGAACTTCATATATACTTTTCATATCACGGCATTCAATAACAGCATCTTTCGGAACCGAACAAAACAGTGCCAGTTTTTCTTTTTCTGTTTTAGGAATAGCACGTGAAGTTCGACAAACAAGAATTTCAGGCTGAATACCATAACTCCTTAAAACACTTACACTATGCTGTGACGGTTTTGTTTTTAACTCACCGGATGTGGGTAAATATGGCAAAAGCGTACAATGAATTGATATTGCATTTCCAATGCCAGCTTCTGATTTAAATTGCCTTATAGATTCAATAAAAGGCAGGCTCTCAATGTCACCAATTGTCCCGCCGATTTCTATCAACTGAAAATCCGGTTTAAATTGCTGGGTAGCGCCGAGAATTCTGGATTTAATTTCGTTTGTGATATGCGGAATTACCTGAACAGTCGCACCAAGATAATCTCCCCTTCTCTCTTTTTCTATAACCTTTTGATAAACACTACCTGAAGTGACGTTATTGAACTTACCCAAATTAGTATCTGTAAATCTTTCGTAATGCCCAAGATCAAGATCCGTCTCTGCTCCGTCGTCAGTTACAAATACCTCTCCATGCTGAAATGGGCTCATTGTTCCGGGATCTACATTTATATACGGATCAAATTTTTGGTTTATCACTGAAAATCCACGTGCTCTTAACAATTTCCCTAAAGATGCAGCAATAATCCCTTTACCCAAAGAACTTACAACACCACCCGTTATAAAAATATACTTTGTCATATCATGTTACCCTAACTACTACTAATCCCGTCTCACCTGAATTGCTCACGCTTTTAACAAAATTACCCCTTTGTGGGCAATTAATTAATTTTCGGAACTTTAAAAAATCCGTTTTCTTCTTCCGGAGCATTTGCCATTAACTGCTCTTTTGTCTGCTCATAAACAACTTTATCTTCACGCATTACATTCACAAAATCTATTGCATGAGACATCGGTTTAACATTAGATGTATCAACTTCATTCATCTGATCAACATATTTTAAAACATCGCCCAATTGTTTTGTGTAAAGTTCTTTTTCTTCTTCAGTCAATTCCAATCTCGCAAGCTTTGCAACATGTTCAACATCTTTTATTGTTATCATTTTCTTCGCTCCTTAGATTAATTGTATCATGAAAAAACAGGCATGTTTCAAAAATTATTACATAAAATTAAAAATTAGATATATATCAAAAATATGTTATAATAAGTCATGAGAGAGTAATCAATGAACAAAACCTACGAAAAACTTGATGACTTAATTGCAGTATTCAAAACCTGCAAAGACGAAAAGAAAAAACGTATGCTGCATCTTAAAATAGTTGAAGATGCCATGTCTCTTGTGAAAAAAATTGCAAACACCATTGCAATGCAATCCGGAGTGAATAATGAAGATTTAATTCAAGTGGGCTCTCTCGGACTTATCAAGGCAATTGATGCATATAAATGCAACATGAACACCCGCTTCCGAACTTATGCAACTTATTTTATTAAAGGTGAGATAAAACATTATCTGAGAGATAAAGCTGCAATGATAAAAGCTCCTCGTGAACTTCAGGAGCTGGTTTTTAAAATAACTACCACCGCCAAAAAACTTGTTGAGGAAGGTATTGAAGATCCATCTGCTGATGATATAGCAAATCGCCTGAATATACCGGCAGAAAAAGTGGAAGAGGTTATGAATATCGATAAATACAAAAATGCACTCTCTCTTGACCAGTATCTAAACGGCGATGATGAAGATTTTTCACTTATTGACAAAATTCCTTCAGGCGATTACAAGGAATTTATGAATTCTTACGAGGATAAAATAATGTTATCTTCCACAATTCAAAAATTACCTGAGGAATTAAGACAGATAATTGAGTTAAGTTATTATGAAGACTTAAACCAGCGGGAAATTGCGGAGAGAATTAATATCTCACAAATGCAGGTTTCAAGAAAATTAAAAAAAGCACTGAACAGAATGTACGAACTCATAAAAAATAATGAAGGATAAAAGGAGTAAAAAGTATGCTTTATGTAGCAATATTATCGTTAATTTTTATTGTAGGACTTTGTATCGGGAGTTTTTTAAATGTTGTTATTTTAAGGTCATTAAGCAGTGAATCCATTGCTTTTCCTGCATCAAAATGTCCCAAATGCCAGCATAAACTTTTCTGGTGGCACAATATTCCTATAATATCTTACATACTCCTACGCGGTAAATGTGGATTTTGCGGAGAAAAAATAAGTATTCAGTATCCCATTGTTGAGCTTTTATCAGGAATAATGTTCACTTTAGTATTTTTAAAGTTCGGAATAAGCTTTGATACAATATTTGCCTGGATTATCGGGTGCCTGTTTATAGTCATTGCCGGCACTGACTGGAAGGAAAAAGTCGTATTTGATGTTCATACTTACTCATTAATTGGAACAGGACTTTTATACGGGATACTCGTAACTGCATTTGACTTATATCAATTCCACAAAATAACAGGTGGTTTCAATTTCACACCTGAATGGTTTGCAGGAAACCCCATCACCAGCACACTACTCGGAATAATTTTAGGCTTTGTTATAATGGAGATTATTGCCCGTATCGGATATTTAATTGCGGGTTCTCGCGCATTTGGAGAAGGGGACTCTTTTATAGCCGCTGGACTTGGTGCTGTTTTTGGATGGAAAATGCTTCTTGTTATTCTGGTTTTGAGTGTAATTATTCAGGTGATTATAACATTGCCGGTTTATGTCAAAAAAGAAATTGTAAACAGAAACTGGATGGTTATAATTTCACTTGGGGCATTTGCAATATATACAGTCGCATTTTTAATGGCAATACAATTCGGCTGGCTTACAAACACAATTGCGTACGTCTTGAGTGCAATTGTCCTTGCTGTAATTGGAATTTTTGCATGTCGTGAGGTTTTGCGGGGTATCAGAGAACCTGAAAACCGAACCTATTTACCTTTTGGACCTGCATTAATACTTGCCGGATTTTTAATTTTACTTATATAAAAGAGGTCTGATAAGACCTCTTTTACGGTAAGTAACTTTATACGGAAAGAATTTTGAGTGTTTCTTTGAGGATTTCCTCGGCCGAAGAATTATCTTCCACAAGCATAACCGCCTTAGAGATAGCGGATTTTATCTCATTTTTTTCATATCCCAAAGATACAAGAACCATCCGAGCATCCTCCACTGCTTGAGAGCTTTGAACAGATGCTGCTGGAATTCTTATAGGTTCCGTTTCTTTATAGTTCATCAATCTGTCTTTTAATTCAAGAATAATCTTTTGTGCAAGCTTTACACCGACACCCTTTGCCCGTGTAAGCTCTTTATAATTACCTTCAATAACAAAACCTATGAGCTCTGATGATGTAAAGCCGTCAAGCAAAGTCAAAGCCATTTTACTTCCTACCCCGGAAACGGAAGTTAATATATTAAAGATATCCCTATCCTCGCGTCTTATGAAACCGCAAAGACTCATTTTATCTTCTCTATGAATTAAAACAGTATAAAGTTTTGCCTTCTCATCCGGTAAAGGAAGTTCGCCATAGTCACGCGCCGTTATTTCCATTAAGTATCCAACCCCGCCTCCGGCCTCAATCGTCACAGTATAGCCCTTTGTACCGCTTGATTTATTTGTTAAAACTCCTTTTATATAATCGTACATATTTAATCCTTTAACTTATTTTTTATCTCAAAAATAGCTTTATCAAGCTCCTTATTGGTTTTTATATCTTCCTTAATCTTTTCAAATGAATAAAGCATCGTCGTATGTTTTTTGTTATAGTATTCGGCAATACTCTCAAAACTTTTGCCGGTAATTTCCCTTGATAAGTATACAGCTACATGCCTTGCGCCTGATACTTTTTGATTTCTTGATGTACTTTTAAAATCCTGCAGTGTAACATTAAAATATTCCGCAGTAGCTTTTGCAACCTTATCAATTGTAATTGCTTTTCGCATTGCTTCGCAATTCAAAACTTTTTTGGCATACGCAAGCGTTAAATCAACTTTTTCAATATCTGCATACGCACTTACTTTATTAAAAGCGCCTTCCAATTCTCTTACATTACTTACGAAATTATTTGCAATATATTCAAAAACCTCAAATTCTATATTCATTGAAATTTGGTCTGCAAGATTTTTCAAGATTGCAACCCGTGTTTCAAAATCCGGCGGCGTAATATCAACGACAAGACCCATTTCAAAACGTGTCCTGAGCCTGTCCGGAAGTGTCGGAATATCCTTAGGCAGCCTGTCAGAAGTTATAACAATCTGTTTGTTATTATTATGCAGAGTATCAAATGTATGAAAAATTTCTTCCATAGTATAAGTCTTTGATTCCAAAAACTGAATATCATCAATTAACAAAACATCTATATTTCTATATTTTTGACGGAATTTTTCCATACGTGCATTACGTTCACCGCCATGTTGAAGATTTTTTATTAACTCGTTGACATACTCTTCCGTTTTAATATAGCGGACTTTAAGCTTTGGCTTGTGAAAAATAATATGATGCCCTATTGCCTGCATTAAGTGGGTTTTACCAAGTCCGGATGAACCGTATATAAATAGCGGATTATATTTTTTGGCCGGATTTTGGGCAACTGCATATGCCGCAGCATGAGCAAAACGACTGTTTTCCCCCACTACAAAATTATCAAATCTATATTTTAAGTTCAAATTGGAAAATGACTGCATTTGCGCAAGATTTTCCAATGTTTTGGAAGGCTCATCTTTAGACTTAAATTTTTCCTTTTGTTTTTCTTTTTTATATTTTTCTGCCAAATCCGCATCATAGTTAAGCGAAAAATCAACCTCTTTGCCGAGCACTTTTTCCAGAGCGGATTTTATTTGGGCATAGTGGTTTTTTCTTACAATCTCTACAGCCATCTGATGAACTGTCAAAAGGGAAAAAATATTATTATCAAAACCTACCGCCTCCAAAGGCATAATCCACGTATCAAAAACATGGGCGGGTAAAGAACTTTTCAACTCCGACTTTACTTCTTCCCAAACTTTTTTTACTTCGCCTACTTCCATAACTAAATTTTAGCATAAAAAAAAGACCTTGTGATATTCAAGGCCTATCCGTTTAAATAAGAAGAGAGAGCTTTATACTATTATAAAGTCCCATATCTCCTAAAAATTGCTAACTTTTTCCGATAAATTTTACAATAGTTAACATTATTTTACCTGAATTTGATCCAGAAGCCCTCTAATCCGTAAATATCGGTCAAGTTCGACCCGAAGCTTCTTTAAATCCATATAAATCGCATTATTCAATAAAATCCTATTATCGTATTTCGGGTCAATTATATATAATGTCGGATACCCGCTTAATACAACATCCTCTATCAATTCTTTATTTGCCGGATCTTCTGCATTCAACATAACAGTATTAAATTTATCCTGATATATATCACTTAGCGTTTTATATTTAGACATAAACTTCAAACAATATCCACACCAATCAACATACATCAAAGCAAGCATCGGCCTGTCCGATTGCAAAGCTTCATCGTACTGTACACCTATTTTGTAATCCGATGGCTTATGTTTCTGTCCGCTTGATGGATTAGTAAGTGCATAAGTAATCGCTGATGTTAAAATTACTATCCCTGCAATAACTATAGCCGTTATAACTCTCTTGTTCATATTTACCTTCCCCTTTAGCTTAAATATTACTACAAAAGTACTCATATTAAAGCTTTTTTCAAACTTTTCATTATTTTTATATTTACATAACTTTACATACATGTTAGACTTAGTATATATTGTGGTATATACTAAATATATACTTTTATCTCGTTGTATTTAAGTGCTTAAATTTTTTAATATGCAATCAGTCATGTGTAAGAAGAGGAGTTTAATATGAAAAAAGATTCGCCAATAAAATTAAAAAAAGTGACGAAACTTTCAAATCCTGCAAAAAATGAAGTTTTACAGGCGGATAGTGTATTATCAAATTATTTACGCGAGATTTGCCAGTATCCGTCACTGAGCATGAAAGAAGAACAAGAGCTTGCAAAGCGTGCCAAAGAGGGTGACCATGAAGCAAAAAAACGACTAATACAAGCGAATTTAAGACTTGTTATAACAATTGCTAAAAAAGCAATTCACGCTTCTAATCTGCCGCTAACTGATTTAATACAGGAAGGCAATTTAGGATTAATGATAGCAGCCGAAAAATTTAACTACAAACTAGGATACAAATTTGCGACTTACGCAAGCTGGTGGATAAAACAGTCCATGTTCAAAGCCATATCTGAGCAATCGCACTGTATGAAGATTCCTGTTTACATACAAGAAACATTATCAAAATTTTCAAAAATCAAATCTGAAATGGAAAAAACAGGTGATACCAGGGTAAAAACTGAAGATGTCGCAAAGAAAATGAACATTGCAGCTGATAAAATCGATACATTTCTATCAGCCTATACAAAGACCATATCAATTGAAAGCGGTCTTGAAAAAGCAGACGGGACTGAGTTTAACGTGGCAGATATACTGGCTGATGAAAAAACTTCCGTCGCAGATACAGTAGAATTTGAAAACCTAAAATCCGATATTGAAATGGTTGTATCAACACTGAAAGACAGAGAGAGAGATGTTGTAAGAATGCGTTACGGGCTTGGTGATACAACACGCAGAACACTTGAAGAAATCGGTAATATCTACGGTGTAACAAAAGAATGCATCCGACAGACCGAATTGAGAGCTTTGAAAAAAATGAAATTGACCGGAGGAGAAATACTTGCGGGCTACATTTCGTAATTTCCTTGTATGTAAAAGATTTGACCGCCTTAAAAGGCGGTTTTTTATAGCTTTATATCCTGCAAATGATTGGTTTACTTATTAGAAAAAAACATTATTATAAATATATGAGAAAAATTATATCAATAATGTTTGCAATAATATTTTTAATCGGAAATACGGTGCTGGCTGATACCGATATATGGGATTACTTTGGAGATCAAAATGTATACGGACAGATGCCGGTATCAGATGAAGAGTTTGAAAAAGCCCTTGAAAGCAAAACAAAAAAGAAAAAACGTGATAAAAATATTCCGAAAGGTGAAGAGTTTCACCAGAGTGATGAGACACAATTTATTAAGCAAACTGAAGATGAAATGCCGGTGCTTTGCATACCTGCAAAAATAAAACTTTCCGAAGATGAAATCTTACCCATCGGGCACTATCAGGTAGACGGAGAGAAACGAAACGGAAAACCTTATCTAAAATTCTATCAGGCACATTATCTAATGGCTGAGATTCCTGCTGTTGAGACCTATGACGATTTTAATCAGGATACGGTGCACTTTGTAAACCTTTTTGAAAACGGTGACAATCAGGTAAAAATAATTTTTGGTTCTCTGGATTTTAATGCATATAGCATAGTTAATATTGTGGAATAATCGCGCTTTATGATATAATAATCTTTAAAAAGAGGTTAATTATGAAAAGAGCAATAATCATTGTAATAGACTCTATGGGAATAGGTGCAATGCCTGACTGCAAAGAGTTTAATGACGTACCTGAATGCAACACACTTAAGAATGTATGCAAATTTAATCACGGACTTAAACTCCCTAATATGGCAAAAATGGGACTAGGAAATATTCAAGACTTTGAAGGCCTGGCTCAAACAGATACTCCTATTGCAAAATACGGTACGATGTTTGAAAAATCCAAAGGAAAAGATACAACAACAGGCCACTGGGAAATCGCAGGACTGGTTTCAGAAAAACCTTTTGCTACATTCCCAGAAGGTTTTCCTGATGAATTAATTGAAAAGTTTATAAAAGAAACAGGCTGCGGCGGGGTATTAGCAAATATTCCGGCAAGCGGAACAGTTATAATTGAACAGCTTAACGAAGAACACCACAGAACAAAGTTCCCTATAGTTTACACCTCAGCAGACAGCGTATTCCAAATAGCAGTTGACACAGATTTAATTCCTCTTGAGAAGCTGTATGATTGGTGTAATATAGCCCGCAAGATTCTTGACGAAGGCCGCTATAATGTATCAAGAGTAATTGCAAGACCGTATAAGGTTATTGAGGGGAAACCTACAAGAATTTCAAAAGATCGCAGGGATTATTCAATGGCTCCAAGCCATACAATTCTTGACGATATAAAAAATAAAAGCGGACAAGTAATTGCTATCGGAAAAATTGAAGACATTTTTGCTAAAAAAGGTATAACCCACGCTATCCATACCGGATCGAATAAAGAAGGACTTGAACTTACACTAAAAGCTGTCAGAAACGAACTTGAACTTGATAAAATAGCGTATGAAAATAAAACATACGGCGAGCCGGTATTAATCTTCACAAACCTTGTCGATACAGATATGCTTTACGGGCATCGAAATGATGCATCCGGCTATGGTAAAGCGTTGGAAGAAATTGATAGACATCTTGAGGTAATATTAAAAGAGATTACCGATGAAGATTTATTGATAATTACGGCAGACCACGGATGCGATCCCACGGTTGAGGGAACTGATCACACCAGAGAAACAGTCCCCGTTCTTGTATACAACAAGAAAATTAAAGGAGAAAATCTTGGCAGCTTAGAAGGTTTTGATAATGTTGCAAAATTTATAAAAGAGTGGATATTTTAATTTTTTTGTTTTATAATATATGCGTGAAAGAAATTTCACTAGTAAAATATAAATAAGGAGAAACAAAATGACAGTAAAAATTAATGACGGATGCATCGGATGCGGCGCTTGCGAATCAATTTGCGATGCAGTATTTAAAGTAGAAGACGTTGCAACAGTAAACGAGGCAGCAGTAGCAGATAATATGGACTGTGTAAAAGAAGCAGCTGACTCTTGCCCTGTAGGCGTTATTGAAATCGAATAATTATTTGAATTTGATAAAAAAAAGAGCCTTCCGTTTGGAAGGCTCTTTTTTATCAAATAGCCGGCGGAATAAAAATTCTCCGCGGAATTTAAAAAATTAAACCCTTGTAAGCGCAGTAGCCTCTTTGACTACAGCTTCAAGAGCCTCAAGAGCATCAGCCGGTAATTTATCAATACCAGCCTTTTCAGTTTCTCTTGATTTGACGAACTCAATTCTGTCATTCATACGGGCAACAAACTGAGCCGCATATTCTTTATTAGAGAATGAAGCATCAAAACCCTCAATATCCATAATTTCAATATCAGAGAAGTTTTCCCATTTATGGAATTTAGCAGAACCTTCCACAATAGCTTCAATAATACTAAGTGTATGTTTAGGCTGTACCTTAGTTCCCATAAATTCACCTGTATTCAAGATATAGCAGTCAACGCCATCTGCAATTAACTGTTTGAATCTGGTATAGTCAATTTCTAACGGGTAAACTCTAAAAGGATTTGCATAAGGCTCAACAACAAGTGCGTTCGGATCAACGCCTGCGGCAAGCCTTTCTGCTGAAGAACGTTTTGTTGCGAGTGTTGCACCCATTGCAGAGCCCAATGAAGCGCCTGACAATTTCAAAACAGGAGGAATTGTCGGGTCTTTCATAAGCCAGAAAATAGCATTAATAGGCTGGTCAATTCTATCAACCCTATTAGGAGACCACAATTTAGACTTGACAGCACGTCCGTTACCGTTTCTGATATCTTCGGTGACAGAAACCACTTTACCGTCTGCAAGCTGAATTGCACCTGCATTTTGCTGTGTTAAAATATATTTATTATCATCACAGCCAATCGGATAGTCGGCAGTTTTATCAAAATAAGCCGGTTCAAGCGCTATTGTATATTTATCATGAACATTTATAATAAACGCATCATCATGAAGAACGGTGATATTGTATTTATTATTATGCTTTGCGTGTGTTATAGTTGATTTACCTGATCCAGACAAACCAAATACAGCAACCTGGAACGATTTGCCATTGTCAAGATTATAACGTTTCATACCTCCATGGCAAGATGCATAACCGTTGCGTGCAGCACATCCCCATGCAAGCGTAAGTGTACCTTTTTTGTGTTCACCAAAATATCTCATACCTAGAATCGCCGCACAATTGTGTTCCGGATCAAAGAAAGTCAATCCGTACGGGAAGTCAGGATGTGACCAATCCGGATCAGAAAATACATAGATATCGCCATCAGGCAGTACACGTGATTCAGCGTACATATCCGCATATTGTTCATTAATATACTGGAAGTTTAGCATCCAGGAATACATAATATTTTCAAAACCTTCCGGAAGCATAAGGTGAGCTTTAACCATAAAGTCTTCTTCCAAACCTACAACCACTTCGGTTTTATACATTAATTTATCACGTGTTTGATAGATAGCTTCACGAATAATCGGTAGTAAATATTTTAAATCACAATTAGGTTCTCCGACAATTTTTCTTGCAGCAGCACAACGACCAACAACCGTACCATCATTAAATAACAATTGGTTCGCTCCTTGAGGTAAACCTATTTTTTCAGGTTTATAAACAGGCATGCCTGTAAGTTCAATCGTACCCGGACTTGATTTTGCCAGCTTATAAGCTTCGGAAACTGTTTTAACCTCTTCGACATTATTGCCGAAAAACGGTGCAGTAATAGTTGCACGGGCTGCTGACATCATTTTTTTTAAATCTTCAGAATTTGTATAGAATTCTTTTGTTGTCATAATTTTCTCCTTTTATAACTTTTTAATTTGATTTCTTCCACACATAATAACTTTAACATAAACAAAAAAAGACTACAATAAATATGCAGACCCGCAACAAAAAGAAATCTATCCGGGTAGTTACCAAAAAATAAATATTGTGATAGAATATTTAACAAAGGGGATATAGACTATGAAAAATTTTGCAAAATTATTAATTATAACAACACTAACAATTTTCACAGCCGGTACAGCGGTTATTGCGCAGACAACTACTGCACCTCAGACCCAACCAGCGCCGCAGACACAGACTGTTTATACACCGGTCAATGCGTTGGATATGGTTGCATCACCATCTATGTATTTAAATAAAAACGTCATGGTAAAAGGTAAATTTGATAAATTCTCAACTTTAGGACTTGATTATGCGCCTGCAATGAGAAGTTCTGAAGAATATATCACTTTTTTAATTCAGCGTCCTGATGTAACCAACCACAATATACCTCTGTCGGAAATGAAAATATTTCTTAAACGTACAGAAGCAGAAAAACATATTGACCTTAATGCGGGAGACGAGATTGAATTCAGCGGAAAAGTATTTTCAAACGCACTGGGAGATGTATGGATGGATGCTGAAAAGTTTACTGTTTTAACACAGAAAGAAGTACCCTCATCTGAAAATAAATAAACCTTTATAAAAACGGAGTTAAGTATGGCAAATAATGATAAGTTTTTAACAATACATGGTCACTTTTACCAGCCGCCGAGAGAAAACCCATGGCTGGAAGCAATTGAACTTCAAGACAGTGCCCTACCTTTCCATGATTGGAATGAGCGAATTACAAAAGAATGCTATAATCCAAATTCTGTATCAAAAATTGTAGATAATAGGAACAGGATTCTTGACGTTGTTAATAACTATTCATTAATGAGCTTTAATTTCGGACCTACGCTTCTATCATGGATGGAGCATTATGCACCTTTGACATATGAACGGATAATAAAAGCCGATATCGAAAGTATTGACCGCAATAACGGGCATGGAAATGCAATGGCGCAAGTTTATAACCACATTATAATGCCGCTTGCAAATGAACACGATAAACAAACCCAGGTTAAATGGGGCATAAGAGACTTTGAATACCGTTTCGGGAGAAAACCTGAAGGAATGTGGCTTGCTGAAACCGCTGTTGACGACGATACTTTGCGAGTTCTTGAAGAAAACGGTATAAAATTTACTGTGCTTTCACCGTACCAGGCACTGAAAATTAAAGGGCCAAAGGATAAAGACTGGATAGACGTAAGCTGGGGTAACATAGACCCTGCCCGCTCATATAAATACAATATTAAATCTGCACCCGGAAAATCAATCGATTTATTCTTTTATGATGGTGCAATTTCCCGCTCAGTCGCTTTCGACGAACTTTTGAAGGATGGGAATAAATTCATTAGACGCTTGAAAGAAGGTCTCTCTGATACAAGAGATTATCCTCAACTCGTAAATATTGCGACAGATGGCGAAAGCTACGGTCATCACACAAAATTCGGAGATATGGCTTTGTCATATGTTTTAAAAATAAGAGCTGAGGACGAAGGACTTAAGATAACTAATTATGCTGCATATTTGGACAAATACAGAAGTGACTATGAAGTTGATATCAAACAGGCGTCATCCTGGAGTTGTTTTCATGGTGTAGGAAGATGGTGTGAAGATTGCGGCTGCTCCACGGGCGGACACCCTGGCTGGAATCAAAAATGGAGACGCCCTCTTAGAAATGCTCTTGATTATTTGAGGGATGAACTTGCTAAAGTATTTGAAAAGGAAGGTGTAAAATACTTCAATTCAGATGTTTGGGAAGTCCGCAATAATTATATTGACGTAATCCTTACCCGTACAGAAGCAAACATTAAAAAATTCCAGAACAAATACTTCTTACCAGACTTGAGTGATGAAAATAAAGTTCGCGGAATGAAGCTGCTTGAGCTTCAACGTCAAGCGCTTTTGATGTATACTAGCTGCGGCTGGTTCTTCTCCGAGATTTCCGGTATTGAAACTGTACAGATTATGAAATACGCTGCCCGTGCAATGCAATTGGCTGCATATTTTACAAAACAAAATTACGAGAAAAAATTTCTTGAGATTCTTAATGAAGCAAAAAGTAATATTCAAGAATACGGTACAGGAAAAGATATTTACGAAAGATTTGTAAAACCTTCTGTTGTCACCCCTAAACAGGTTGCTAGCCTGTGGGCGATTTCTTCACTTTATGAAGACTTCGGAGATGAAGAGAATGTTTATTGCTATAAAATTAAAAACTATGATTACCAGAAAGTTCAAAAAGGTAAATCAACATTTGTTATCGGCCACATAGAACTTCAGTCTCGTATTACGCTTGAGAGTGTAAACCAGATATTTGCGCTTGTACAATTTTCAGGCGGAGATTTTCACTGTGCAATTAAAGAGTATTCAGACGAAAACACTTATAGCGAGATAAAAACAAATCTTATAAAGGTATTTATGCTGAATCCTTTAACGGAAATTATCCGTGCACTTGATGAAAACTTCGGTAAAGAATACTTTACGCTCAAAGACATCTTTATTGAAGAACGGCGTAAAATACTTCAAATTATGCTAAAAGGTAAACTGGAAAAATTTGCGCAAACTTATAAAGATATGTATGACGAAGGAAAAGGATCAATTTACCATATGCAAAACCTTGGTCTGGAAATTCCTGATGAATTTAAAATTTCAGCAACTTATACTCTGAGCAGAAAGTTTAATGATCTCGTTGTGCACTCCGGAGGCTTTGTGGATCCGGCAATACTGCAGCAGGCTTTTGACATAAATTATGAAGCTAAAAAAATGGGTATAACACTAGACAGAGGCCCATCGAATACCATTTTTGCGAAAAAAATTCTTCAGAATACTATACGGCTTGCACAGAGCTTTGAGAGCCAGCAGGCAGAAGTTTTGCTTGAAATTTTTGACAATATTGAAAAACTTGATCTGGAAATTGATATTTCAGAAGCACAAAATATCTACTTTAACAGGATTTACTACAAAATCGGCAACATAATTGACAATTACGCCAAAAACGGTCGTAACAAAGACAAGGAGTTTATCAACATGCTGATTGACATAGGAACAAAGCTTAATATCAATACCGAATTTTACAAAAATAAACTCCTAAATCCTGCAAAAGCCTGAGTTACCAGTTTTCAGACCCGTGTTTTTTAAAAAGTTCAATATTACTAAGCATCTTTTTTTCTACGGATACAATTTTAAGCTGGATTTCCGGAGAATTTGTTTTCTTTTTTAAAAGCTGAAGCTCCAAAAGTTCCTCCTTAATTTTACGTATTTTCTGTTTGGCTTCTTCGCGCTTCATAAAGAGCCAGCCCTCATATCCGCAGCCCGGAGGGACAATATCCCATGGTGATGCCGGAAAATGCTTACACAAAAGCAGTCTATCCTCATATCTTGTGCATAAGTTGTTATCGTCAAGGTATTTACACTTATAAAAAGTAGTATCTTCTTCTTTATAATTCCCATCCTCCGATAATAACTGAATAAAATTATCAACTGTTTCAGGAGACACTGCACGCGCAGCTTCAATAGATTCATAGGGCTCAAAAACACTCAGAAAATCCACAGCACCTGAATCACCCTGCTCACACATCTCAAGTAATTTTTTATGCGGAGTTTTAGCTGTTGCAATACGACAGCAAAGTCCGCACTTTACACATAAATTAGGACGCTGCGATAAATAATTCTTTTCGTAATTATCCATATTAACATTATATCCGCATTATAAATTAAACAAAATGCGTAATATTTCTTAAAATATTTCAAAAATTAGCAATAATTCAGAAGTTTTATACTTTATTTAATTAGTGAAAAGGTAGTATTATGCAAAATGCAGTAGGACAACAATATCAAACACAAGCTGTAACGCAGCAATGTAATTGCCCAAAACAGACATATACAGCGCCCGCTGTTCAACAGCCGGCAGCATATTCGTATACACCACAAACCCAGACCGTTCAGGTTCCAAACTATTCCGGTGTAAATATCCAGATATTTAATCCTTCTGTAGGTATGCCGGGAGCCGCACCCGTATATAATGTTAATGCCCCGCAATATCAAAGCCCGAACTGTTATCCTTCCGGCTACTATACGAACAACTGGGGAGTTAACAATACAGACAAAAACCCTAATACAGACAGTACAAATTCCGCGAATTCTAACAATACTGCCAATTCTACAAATACAATCAACACTACAACAACGAAAACAGAAGAATCAAAAAAGACTGAAAAACGCGATATAGTCTTACTTACAGATGATTATATAAAAAATCTTGAAAACTATCTAAACAGTCAAGATAAAGAAATAAGGTTGATGGGTGCAAAAGAGGTTGTAGCCCGCTTAGAAGAAGACGAATCAAGAAAAGACGACAAAGCTCTAACCGCATTGATTAACAAGATGCTTCAAGATCCTTATCAACCTGTAAGATTTCTGGCACTGGGCATGCTTGACACAAGAGCAGTAACAGGTGATGATTTTACAAGACAAGTTCTACAACAAATGCAGCAATCAGATTCCGGATATGGACAGGACGCGCTTCAGGCAAGCCAAATTCTGCTTAAGATGTCAGGACAGACAGTTAAAAAAGAATTTGAAGTAAAAGATACCCCTAAAAAGGATGATAAAAAATAATGAGTTTAATAACAGCAATAAAATCAAATTATGGTAAATATCTGGCAAGAGGTGCAGGCGCAGCTGCATTATATTTTATTGCGCGTGATGCGCATAACTTTGGTAAAATAAAATCCGACATTGAAGTGAAAACTAAAAACGCAAAAGCTGCACAATATTTTTTGGAAAATACAATGACACTGGGCCGACCATCCAAAACAGCATCCGATATTCAAAACAGTATATTCAGACTGGAATTAAATAACCGCTTAAGAGGTTTTGTAAATTCAATTATCGGTTATTTTAAAGGTATAGGAACAACACTTGTTGCTGATGTTGTACCGTTGGGGCTTGGATTTGCCGCGTTATTTGCTAAGAACAGAGCTTTGCCTTTAGCAAAAGGTTCGGCAATCGGACTTGGAGTTTACGGAATATATAGCATTTTAAAAGACGGTTTTGGTATAGGTAAACATAACAATTTGACTAACTCATCAGGTCAGGACGTCGCTCTTTAGTACGTTTAAGCCTCTGTGCATGTCTGAATTCATTAATTTCCTTATGATTACCGTTTAAAAGTACCTCAGGAACATTTAACCCTCTATATTCTCTTGGCCTCGTATACTGCGGATATTCCAAAAGCCCATCTGAAAAGCTATCATCCTCGGCAGATTCAATTTTACCTAAGGTACCTTCAAGTTTTCGGCTAACCGCGTCAATTATGCATAATGCAGGAAGCTCACCGCCGGTTAAAACAAAATCCCCTATTGAAATTTCACAAGGTCTAATTATTTCTCTTATGCGCTCATCAAAACCCTCATAGTGCCCGCATAACAAAATTATCTGGTCATATCCGGCTAATCTTTTTACCAAATTTTCTTTCAAAGGTTCCCCCTGAGGCGAAAGCATTACAGTCAAAGAATTCTCACATTTTTCAACACTTTCATATGCATCAACATAAGGCTGCGGCATTAAGACCATTCCCGCACCTCCACCGTAGGGAGTATCATCAACTTTTTTATGTTTATCAAGAGTGAAGTCACGGGGATTTATGGTATTAACACTTATAATATTTGATTCAATTGCACGTTTTATAATACTCTGACCGCAATAGCCTGTAATCATCTCCGGAAAAAGCGTCAGGACATCGAACCTCATTCCAAAAGTCCCTCCAGATTATTTATAGTGATTTTCTTACATTTCAAGTCAACATCTGTGACAATGGCTTTTACGAAAGGCACCAACGAAACATTTTTGGATTTTGTTTTCACAGAAAGTAAATCGTTTGCTCCGTTATTTGACACGCCAATCACAAACCCGAGGTTATTTCCGTTACTATCGACAACACTCAGCCCTACAAGTTCATCTATTAGAAATTCATCCTCATCTAAATTCTCACGGATAGTTGTTTCTTCAACAAAAAGCAAACAACTTTTCAAAGGCAAAAGTTCATTAATTGAATCTATGCCGTCAAATTTCACGAGTGCAAAATTTTTATTAAGTCTTGAGCGGATAATTTTTAATGGCTTATAATCATTATCCAACCTAACAAAAACTTCTTTTAGCGATAGAAAAAAATCCTCCTGATTTCTGGAAAAACCAACTTTAGCTTCTCCTTGAATTCCATGGAAATTCAATATTTTGCCTACCGAAACAAACTTAGTCATTTGCGGGTACTTCTTTTTTAGGTTTCCTTCCGCGTTTAGGCTTTTCAGGTTCAGCCGCGGGAGCTTTTTCATCAGAATCAGTTTTTACTTTTTTAAATTCTTCAGGTACATCATCTCGATCCTGATTCCAGCGCTCCAAACCCATCTGAGAACGAATTAAACCGATACCGACATGGACACGCCACTCATCCATTTTCAACTGAGCCGCAATAATTTTGTGACAACCTATAGGCGGCAGCGGCAATAATGGCTCATAAAGATTTTTTATCGCAAATAATTGATCCGGCGAAATTGCCAACTTGCGTTTCGGGAACGGAAGTTTAGGCAGCATCATTTTTTGTCTTACAAGATTAATACCAAAGAAAACTTTTCTGGGTTCAAGACCGATTTTTTCGCCAATAACTTCATGCGCATCCGGATTAGGCAGAGGAAGCATGGGCTTATAAAGACTTTCAATCATTTCAAGCTGCTCTTTACTTACAAGTAACTGCTTTGGACCTTTTGCCTTATTCATAGATCTGCGATTAAATCCCGATTTCTGGTTTCTATTAGCACCTGATCTAAAACCGCCCTGACGCTGGTTACGGTTATATCCACCCTGCTGCGGCCTCTGATTATTTCGACGGTTATTATTTGGTCTGCTATAGCCACCATGTCTATTGTAATTATTGTTTCTGTTATAACTGTTGGAACGTTGTTGAGGTCTTGCCTCACGTCCTTCACCGGCGCTGTAGCTGCTATAGAACTTGGGCTGTTCTTCCGTTGTATAATTTGTTAAAGGTTTTGAATCTTCCTGTTCAATCTCGGAAGATGTAGATATAATCATCTTTTTATCCGGATACAAACAATCTGGACATATTACTCTTTTGGGGTTTTTTGTCTCAAACTCACGACCGCACTTAATGCACTTGTTCACATACATAATTTAAAAGCCTCTTAATTGAATAACGTCATAAAATAACTAAAATACTGCTCCTCGAATAAAATCGATTTTAAAAAATAATACAAATTTGCATGTACATTTTAACATAAAAAACAAATCTTGACAAGAGGTAATATAGATATTTATTAATGTTTGGCACTATAGGTCATGTTACTTTTCAACAAAAAACGTAACAGGCCCGTCATTAATAAGCTCAACATCCATCATCGCCCGAAATTTGCCGGTATTAGTCTTCACATCGTGTTCTTTAACCTTTATAATGAAATATTCATATAAGTCAACAGCTTTATCTAAAGGTGCTGATTTATCAAAGCTCGGGCGTGTTCCTTTTTTGCAATCACCACAAAGAGTAAACTGTGAAACAATCAGAATTTCACCTTTTACATCTTTTACAGACAAATTCATTTTACCGTTTTCATCCTCAAAAATTCTGAGATTAACAATTTTTTCAGCAAGCTTTTCAGCGTTAATCTTTTCATCTGTCTTTTCCACTCCGACAAACACCAATAAACCGTATCCTATTTTTGAATACTGTACCCCGTCAATGGTAACCGCCGCTTTTTTAACTCTTTGTATTAAAGCTTTCATATTAAAATTATATCACAACCACGGACCATCATCTGGAATCTTCCATCCGTTTGCTTCAATAAGTACAGTAAAGTGCCACCTTTTCACAGCTTCTGTTTGATAGCACTTTTTTTAAGATTTCAATATCGTTGGCTAAATAAGGCGGAATAACCATTGTTTTGTCTTTGTCGTAAACAAATAAAAATAAGTTTTCTCCATCATAATGCACGTATGAACACTTTTTGTCATTTAGGCAATAAAAAATAGCGAGATTACTGTGACCATTCATATCTGCGCTCAAGTAACTATTAAAGCTGCTCCCATCCGCTTTTGCCCCTTCTTATTTCTTCCATTTATTTCTTACTTTTTATAGATTTTATTATAGCACTATTGTGAATTAATCAGCTTTACCTTTTAGTTGTCCACAGGCAGCATCAATATCAGCACCGCGTTCCAGGCGTACCGTAACTTTTTTACCTGAGTGTTCCAATAAGCATTTAAACTTCATAATTACATTATTTGACGGGCGCATATAATCATTGTCAGATGTCGGGTTATAGGGAATCAAGTTCACATTACACTTAATATCATGAAGATATTCCGCCAGTTGTTTGGCACATTCAATAGTATCGTTCAAATCTTTTATTAAAAGGTATTCAATCGTAATTCTTCTGCCGGTTTTTTCAACGTAATTTTTGAGTGCAATTTTCAAATCTTGTAAATTATATTTTTCTTCAATTAGCATTAATTTTTTACGCAAATTATGGCTTGGAGCATGAAGCGAAAGTGCAAGTGTGGACTGCATATTCAATTCAGCAAGCCTGTTTATGCCCGGTATAATTCCGCTTGTAGAAACAGTCAGGCGTCGTTGCCCAATCTGAAAACTTTCATTAAAAATTTCCATTGCTTTGATGACATTGTCAAGATTCAAAAGCGGTTCACCCTGTCCCATAAAGACAACATTTGTAACTTTTAATCCGGTGTCCCTTTGTATTGTCAAAACTTGCTCTATTATTTCCTTATAATCAAGATTTCTTATAAATCCTCTCTTACCTGTTGCACAAAACGAACAATTTACAGCACAGCCGACTTGAGAACTTACACAGGCAGTCAGATTTGCACGATTATCAAAACGCATCAGAACAGTTTCAACGCATTCGCCATCCGGATATTCAAGCAGATACTTTAAAGTTCCGTCAGAGCTTTCCTGCTTAACTTTTATCTTAACATCAGTAACCTTTGCAACTTTTTTTAACTCTTCCCTGAAATCTTTTGACAAATCTGTCATATCATCAATTGATTTTGCAGATTTCAGGTAAATCCAGTTATGAATTTGCCGCGCACGAAACTTTGATTGATGAAGTTCATCGGTTATTTTTTCTATTTCTTTTTGGCTAAGCCCCGTTAAGGTTTGCATTTATGTGTTCCTTGTAATAGTCAATAATTTCCAGCATCGAATGAAGCATAAGAGCAATCGGTTCGACCTCTTCTTTCCATTTTACATAACCACAGGATTTTGGCAAGAGTGCTAAAGGATTGTCAGGAAAGTCGCTGCAAATTTGAGGCCTGTTTTCATAATCACAACACCTGTTATTCTCGGTTAACTTCGGGCAATGGTAGAAATAAACCTCCTCCTCTTTGTTTTCTTCAAGCATTTTTATATATTCCGGATAAACTTTTCTCGCATCTTCTTTTGACTCATACGGTACAAATACGCTCAGAAACTGAGATGCGAATTTATCATTATTCCGCGCTTTTAATTTTAACTGTTCAGGTGAAAACTCACTGCAAGCTAATTTACAGCAAACAGCACAGCCTGAACATGAAAACTGTTCTCTGTAAGTTAAGATTTCAATCCGTTTTCTAAAAACTTCTTTTGAGATATCCCCCTCAAACATCTTCAAAACAGACTTTTGCCACATTTCGCCGTCAGAACCGGCAGGATATTTATCAAAAATGTCACCAATCCCCGGAGGTTTTATTTCATCAATTCTTTTTCGAATTTCAGCTGCAGAAGCCCTAAATATTTCTCTGTATTTTTGTCTTAAATTTATGACCGAGGTTGCTAAATCTTCCATAACAACAGTCTAGCACAAAATTACCCGAATAGATTTTTATACGCTTGACGGAGCTTGAAAGATATCATATTATCTGCATCCTCTTTAAGCTCTGTATACGCAATTGCATAATCCATAGGTGTAATTTTACCGTTCAAAATAAAACCTTTAAATTTATTGTTTTCGTCACGCTCACTTTTCATATCAAGAGCATAAATAAATGCGGCAAAATCTTTATTATCTATTAGATTATCACCCGATTCTTCCCCGTGATTTGCAAGCTTTTTAAACTGGATTTCAATTTTTTTACTGTAATTTTCAAGTTCGGCTTTATCGTTTGGAATTGCTGTCTTATCAACATTTGTTGCAGAAAGAAATTTTTTGTAATCATCCAGCGTAAATTTATAAGTTTTATTATTTGTTTTGGCACCCATATAAACCATACAAGAATCCGCAAGATCCCTAATTTCCATTTTGTAGTCATTATCAAGTTTTTCAATCTCTTCAGGGGTTTTATCTTTTTTATCTGCAAGCTTACGCCATGAAGGTGATACAATTTCAAAATCCCCTGTACGTGAAAACGGTATGCCATCACGAACAACCATTTTATGGATAATTTCAAAAAATGCCTCTCCTAATTCGTAATTTGCATAAACTGATAAATTTTCACTCATAAAGAACTCCTATGCAATATCCCAACGTCCGCAGGTTCCACCCCAGCGGGCAATTATATTGCCTTTGATATCCTTAATTTTTTCAACATGTTGAACTTTATCAACACCTTCAACAATTGTAATAACTTCGCAATTGTTTGAGCAGGCATTACATTCACACGTAATGGAAGAAAAATGCATATCCCCGACTTCCCAACCTTTAAATTTGGTTGGACTTTCGGTATATTGATGATTTTCCATAGCCAAAAGTGCCGCCCCTATAGCGCCCATTGTCTGGTGATTTTCAGGGACAACAACCTTATGTCCTAAAGCTTCTTCAAAAGCTTTTACCATACCTGTATTAGTTGCAACACCACCCTGAAATGAAAATACCGGAAGAAGTTCCTTGCCAAGCGCAAGATTTGAAAGATAATTTCTTACAAGTGCCTGACAAAGCCCGTATAACAAATCTTCCACAGGATAACCCAGCTGCTGCTTATGTATCAAATCACTTTCCGCAAAAACACCACATCTGCCGGCAATTCTTGCAGGATTTTCAGATTTTAGAGCTGTTTCTCCAAATTTTTCTATAGGAACATTAAGTCTGTTGGCCTGCTGATCCAAAAAGCTACCGGTTCCAGCCGCACAAACTGTATTCATAGCAAAATCCGTTACAATACCGTCACGCAGCAAAATAATTTTGCTATCCTGACCTCCTATTTCAAGAATTGTCTGAACACCTGGAACATTTGTACTTGCTGCAACAGCATGTGCTGTAATTTCATTTTTAATGATATCGGCACCAACTAAAGCCCCGGCAAGATTTCTTCCTGAACCTGTTGTCCCAACCCCCATTACCACATAATCGGTCAATTTTTTGCCGTACAATTCCTTCAAACCATTTTGAACTGCCATAACAGGTTTCCCTGCTGTTCTTAACATGTAGCTGTCTACATATTTTCCTTTTTCGTCAACCAGTGCAAGCTTTGTTGTAACTGATCCTACATCTATCCCTAAATATACTGTTAAACTCATGTTCTACTTCCTTTTCAAAAAAATTATAACACAAAAAAATAAACCGCACCTTAAGGTGTGGTTTTCAAAATTTTTCACATGCAGGAGCCTTAACTTCTAAGATCAAGTCTTTGCAATTCACCGTGTAAATCAACGAACCCGTCATCAGAGATGTGTTTTGAGAAATATTCACAAAACATGTCATCTATATTTTCTTTTCGGGGAAACATTGACTCAAATCCGAACTGTCTTGACCTTACCTCAGGTTTTATTGCATGTCCTACAGTAAAATCGCCCATAGCAAACCCCGCAGCTTGTACCCC
This sequence comes from uncultured Muribaculaceae bacterium, assembly GCA_964470005.1. Taxonomy (GTDB): domain Bacteria; phylum Cyanobacteriota; class Vampirovibrionia; order Gastranaerophilales; family Gastranaerophilaceae; genus SIG32. The sequence continues at coordinate 9,304 of CAYYAG010000009.1, read as the reverse complement.
AAATTTATTATTCCCAAAATTCTTAACCTCATACCGGACTATTTATTTTTATTAAGAATAAAGACATCTTCTCACTTTTCATAATTATAAAAAGCGCCCCCGAAAATTGGAGGCGCTTTTAAGATTTGCTGACTATCAATTATTTCTTTGAAGTCGGAATTCTCATTCCATAGAATGAACGAATTACAAAAATCAAAGCAATTACCAACAATATCCAGCCTGCAACTGGTGCAATAGATTTGAATGATTCGCTGATAGCGATTTCCATTGCCAAAAGACCGAATAATGTAGTGAATTTGATAATCGGGTTCATTGCAACTGAAGAAGTATCTTTGAACGGGTCACCCACAGTGTCGCCGACAACTGTTGCTTCGTGAAGCGGGGTTCCTTTTTCTTTCATATCAACTTCAACAATTTTCTTTGCGTTATCCCAGCATCCGCCGGCATTTGCCATAAATACTGCCTGGAACAAGCCAAATACAGCAATTGCAATCAGGTAGCTTACGAAAAATGCTACAGGATGTGAATTTTCACCGGCCGGTGCAGAAAGACATGCAAGTGCCAGTGCGAACGCAAACAATGAAATGAAGATATTTACCATACCTTTTTGAGCATATTGAGTACAAATTTTTACAACCTCTTTAGAGTTTTGAACATTTGCACTTTTGCAATTTGCATCATCAAGCTTGATATTGTCTTTAATGTATTCAGTTGCACGGTAAGCACCTGTTGTAACAGCCTGCATTGATGCTCCGCTGAACCAGTAAATTACCGCACCACCGGTCAAAAGACCAAGCAATGTGTATGGATTTAACATATTCAAAATCAATTCCGGCTGAATACCAAGTGTGTTTTGAATAACCAAAATCAATGAGAAAATCATTGTTGTGGCACCGACAACCGCCGTACCAATCAAAACAGGTTTTGATGTTGCTTTGAAAGTATTTCCGGCGCCGTCATTTTCTTCCAGATATTGTTTTGCATTTTCAAAATCAGGTTTAAATCCGTAATCACGTTCGATTTCTTCTGAAACACCTTCTCTTTCTTCAATTAATGATAATTCATAGACTGATTGAGCGTTATCAGTTACAGGACCGTAGCTGTCAACAGCAATTGTAACAGGTCCCATACCCAGGAAGCCGAATGCTACAAGACCAAACGCAAATACTGATGAGTAAACCATAATATCTGCCGGTATAAATGTGCTTGCATAATAAGCAAGACCCATAAGCAGCACAATTACCATACCAATCCAGAAGGCAGAGAAATTACCCGAAACAATACCGGAAAGTATTGTAAGAGAAGCACCGCCTTCTTTTGAAGCCGTAACAACTTCTTCTGTGTGTTTTGCTTTAGGTGAAGTGAAAATCTTAGTAAATTCAGGAATTAATGCAGCACCTAATGTTCCGCAAGAAATAATGCCTGAAAGAACCAGCCATAAGCTTCCGCCTAAAGGAGCCAATAACCAGTGACTTACGCCAAAAGTCATAACAATTGATAAAATTGAAGTCAGCCAAACAAGGTTTGTCAAAGGCTGTTCAAAGTCGAATTTAGATGTTTTTGCCAGATAAACTCTGTCAACAACATTATTAATCCAATATGCAACAACAGAGGTTACAATCATCAAAAATCTCATTGTGAAAATCCAGGTTAACAACTGAACCTGATACTCCGGTAACACACCCAAAAGGATAAATGAAACAAGAGCAACACCGGTTACACCATATGTTTCGAATCCGTCTGCTGTAGGTCCGATTGAATCGCCTGCATTGTCACCGGTACAATCAGCTATGACACCAGGATTTCTCGGGTCATCTTCTTTAATACCGAATTGAATTTTCATAAGGTCAGAGCCGATATCGGCAATTTTTGTAAATATTCCGCCAGCCACACGAAGTGCAGATGCGCCTAATGACTCACCGATAGCAAAACCGATAAAGCACGCACCTGCAAGATGTCCGGGTACAAATAACAAAATTGTCAGCATCAGTATTAATTCAACTGAAACAAGTAAAACACCGATGCTCATACCCGTTCTTAAAGGAATATTCAAAATATTCAAAGGATTTCCTTTAAGTGAAGCAAATGCAGTTCTTGCGTTTGCAAGAGTATTCATTCTGATACCAAACCATGCAACGCCGTAAGAACCTAAAATACCGATGACAGACCATGCCAAGATAGTCAATACACCGTTCCAGCCCATTTGCTGCAAGTAACCAAAATAAAATGCTATACACAAACCGATTAACACTTCCAAAACAAGTAAAAACTTACCTTGCTGAATCAAGTAAGTTTTGCATGTTTCAAAAATTGTGTTGCCGATTTCTGCCATAGCAGTATGGACTTGCAATTTCTTAATTCTTAAAAATTCAATAAGCCCGAAAACACACCCAACAAAAGAAATCACCATACCAATTACAAGTAAATTGAAGCTATCAGGTGATATCTGGCGGATATTCGGAACCACCAAATCAGCTTCTCCTGCAAGTGCGGGAGCTACGCCAAGCAATAATGCCGCAAACAATGCAGGCAATACTTTTGGACCAAATAACTTTTTAATCATAATATCCTCCACTAAAAGTTACAATTTCCAGCCTAATTATAATCCAAACATTTTATTTGACAAGTTTGTTACAAAATATTTTAAAACAACGGATATCATCTTTTATCTGCCATACATCAAGTTATATTTTCTAACAAATTGACAATACCGCAAGAAATCTGCTACAATTAATCGGAGATAAAATTATGGTTAGAATTATTTTAATACTGGTAATATGCTATGGAGCCTGGTGGTGCTGGAATAATGTAAATTTTAGTGCAATAATGAATAATGCCTCAAGCAATGTACAAAATGAAAAAACAATTAAAGCAGTAACTCAAGGCAGACAAAATCGCGCAAATGATATAAATAATGCAATAGGCAATTAGTATAAATAAACATCTTCCAGAAGCTTTATTTCAAATTCAGTTCCTGCCGGAATTGATATTCTGCCGCCTTTACTAAACAGGCCAAACACGGGAGAGCCTACAAAATTCACCGCATAAACCGCAACCCCGGCAACAACGGTAAACGGGGTCAAAATAACGGTGAATGTACCGTTTGCAAGCTTTGAGGTTGTGCGCATCATTTTTTTATAAAATTTAGTTCCCGGCTTCAGTGAATCAGCTGTTCCTTTCCAATATTGTCTTTTGCCTTTTATATTATTAAAAAATATTTTTTTGTGATTAGCTTTTGTAATTTTAGCTTCAATACCAACCGTTGAACCGCGAAAGACCATACTATCAATCCCTATTACAATAAGTCCGCCGTTTCCCGTTAATTGAGGGGTATGTGCGTCAAATACTTCCCCTTTAAAAACAGTTCCCTGCGGAATTGTCACGTACCTTTGTGTAACAGCTTTTTGGGAAACAAATGAAAGCCTTGCACCAACACGAGAAGCATCAGATACAGCCTGCTGGGATTTAACTTTAAATTTTGTTCCTTTTTTAATTTTTATCGCAGTAGATTTGTCAACATTAGTAATTGAAGGTTTTTTATCAGCCGGAGTTAATTTAGGCAGTGTAGTTCCTATTGGTTTAGTATCAGGAATATCAACCACTTCAAAAGGCTGCTTTTGTACAGGAGAAGGTTTAACCTCCGGCAGGGGGGGAAGCGATTCCAACTCAAGCTTGGAGGGGTTATAATTTTTTCTGATTTCTTCATCCACAGATAAATCTAACTCTAACGGCAATGCGGGTAGAGCCAGATTAACAGCTATTAAAATTATTAACAATTTATTCCAGTAATTCATTTATGGCTTTAGCGGCTTTCTTGCCTGCCCCCATAGCGTTAATTGCGTTTGATTCACCAACAGGCGCGACATCTCCACCGGCGTATAATGCCGGAATATTTGTAGCACGGGTTTCATCATCAACCGTAATGTACCCCCGTCTATCGGTAATAATTTTTAAACCTTCTGCTTCAGCTGATTTTTGAATAATAGGATTTGGTCCGGTTCCAAGTGCCACAATGACGGTATCAAGCTCCATAACTTCAGTTTTTCCGGTAGAAATCGGGCGCCTGCGGCCGCTTTCATCAGGCTCGCCAAGCTCCATCACTTCCAGCTCAACAGCTTTTACATAACCTTCTTCACCTATAATTTCTTTTGGTGCGTATAAAAATTTAAAAATTATTCCTTCTTCTTTTGCATGTCTAATTTCTTCAAGGCGTGCAGGAAGTTCCTTTTCCGTACGCCTGTAGATTATATAAACTTCTTCAAAGCCGACTCTGACAGCAGTTCTTGCCGCATCCATTGCCACATTACCGCCGCCAAAAACCGCAACCTTTTTACCGACTTTTAATGGTGTAGGACTATCCGGCTGACCGGCATGCATCAGATTTACCCTTGTCAAAAATTCATTTGCTGAAAATACACCGTTTAGATTTTCACCCGGAACCTGAAGCATTTTTGGTAATCCGGCACCGGAACAGATAAATATTGCATCAAACCCGTCTTCTTTAAGTTGTTTTAGTGTTATTGATTTCCCGACAACCACATTTGTTTTGAACTCCACGCCCATGTCTTTCAGGTTTTCAATTTCTCTATCCAGAACAGTACGGGGTAGTCTGAAGGGAGGAATACCGTATCTTAAAACCCCGCCCAGTGCGTGTAGAGCTTCAAAAACAACAACTTCATGACCTGCTTTTCTTAAATCAGCGGCAGCAGTAATACCGGCACAGCCGGAGCCAACAATTGCAACTTTTTTCCCGGATGGTCTAATTTCAGGTGTTTCTGCTTTTGTGTTATCGCCGACATACCTTTCAAGTGCACCGATTGAAACAGGGTCACCTTTAATTCCTAATATACAACTGCCTTCACACTGTCGTTCCTGAGGGCAAACTCGGCCGCAGACAGATGGAAGCATACTGGTTTCGCGGATAATTTCACCGGCTTTGTCAAGATTTTCTTCTTTAAGTTCATGTATAAAACGGGGGATTTGGATATTAACCGGACACCCTTGAACGCATTTTGGATTTTTGCAATTCAGACATCTTGATGCTTCAAGTTTTACCTGATCCGCCGTCAAATTACTTTCCACCGGATCAAAGTTACGGCGTCTTTGAACCTTATCCTGTTCTAAAACCCTTTGTCTTTCTACTGCCATTTTTATTCTCCCCTTACATCACTATTTTACAGTAAAAAATAACAATTGCAAATAAATTCTGCTTGTTTTTTAATATTGGTATGGATATTGTGTTGCAAAGTCTTAAATCATTAGAATTTGATAAAGTGTTAGAGAAACTATCAGTTTTTGCAAAAACTTCACAGAGCAAAGCTTTGTGCCTGAACGCAAAAGTCTTTGAACGGCCGGATGAAATAATGCAAGAATTGGAATTTACAAAAGAAGCTAAGCATATTCTTGATAACTCGCTTGATATTCCTGTAGAATTCGTTGCTGATATTGTGAAAATCGAAAAAAATGCACTTATAAGCTATCTTAATGAAGAAGAACTGAATGATATTGCAAAAACCCTTAGAACATCAAGGTTAATAAAAAGATTTTTATCCGAAAACACAATGTCCGATACATGTTTATACAAACTTGCAAGAGATTTAATAAGTGATAAAGAACTTGAGGAAAAAATCTTTTCAACTTTTGATGATTCATTAAACATAAAACAAGATGCGACTCCCGAACTCAAAGGACTTTTTGCTTCTCTCAGGGAGAATGAAAAAAATCTTAAGACAAAAGTAAACGAGTTAATGGCATCGACAGACTTTTCAAAACATTTGCAGGAAAACATATACACAACACGCGACGATAGAATTGTATTTCAGGTGATGGCATCTTCAAAAAGTAAAGTTCCAGGAATTGTTCATGATGTTTCAGCAACCAACAAGACGTTTTATATAGAGCCCGAACAGATTGTTCCTATTAATAACAAAATTCGGGAGATTAAATCTAAAATTCACGCTGAGCTTATAAAAATTCTTGTGGAACTTACAAACCTTGTAAAGGCACAGTTTTCAGAGCTTAAATCCACCGAAAAGCTTCTGGCGCAGATTGATTTTCATTTTGCAAAAGCACGTTATGCCGTAAAAATTCAGGCTATCGAGCCGGAAATACTTAACGGCAAAGAGCTTCGTTTTGAAAACATGCGTCATCCGTTGTTGATAGAAGCAGCAGAAAATGTTGTGGCAAACGACTTTGAAATCGGAAAAGATTACAAGTCCGTAATCATTACAGGCTCAAATACCGGCGGAAAAACAGTAACGCTTAAGACAATCGGACTATTTTTGCTTATGGCAAAAGCAGGACTTTTTCTACCATGTACAATGGCAAAATTGTATCCGTTTAAGAACATATTTGCGGATATAGGCGACGCCCAGAGTATTCAGCAAAGTTTATCAACTTTTTCATCACATATGACAAATATTATAGAAATTGTGAACAGAGCAGACGATGAAACTTTCATTCTTCTGGATGAGATTTGTGCCGGAACAGATCCTTTGGAAGGCGCTGTTCTGGCCCAGGTCATACTGGAAAATTTCGCATCGAAAGATGCATTATCAACAGTTACAACCCATTACGGAGAATTAAAATCACTTGAATACGTTAACCCGTATTTTAAAAATGCGTCCGTTGAGTTTGACACTGAGAGTTTAAAGCCCACATATAAGCTTCTCATAGGGATTCCGGGACTCAGCAACGCTATTGCGATTTCTTCAAATCTCGGACTGTCTAAAGACATTGTGGAAAAAGCAAAACATATACTTGTATCTCAAAAAGACCCGTCAATTCTTGTAGTCGAGAAGCTTCAGGAGACTCAAATGCAGTTGACAAAACATCTTGAAGAAGCGGAGGAGTTAAAAGAAGCATCACTGACTGTAAAACATGAATATGAAGAAAGTTTAAACAATATTAAAAAAGATAAGAAAAAAACAATCAAGAATATAATAGACAAATTTGACCGCGAGCTTTTGGGCGTAAAAGCCGAGATTAAGGACATTCTGGACGAATTAAGACGCGAGAAGTCCGAAAAAATTGCGCGCCGCTCATATGCACGCCTGGCAAAACTTGAACAGGATTTCCGCAGCAAACTGTCAGAACATGACGAGAAACAAAAATATCTTGAGATTGACTGGGATAAAGTCATGCCGAATGATAAGGTCATGCTCAAAGAGCTTCACCAGCCGGTTACAATTCTTTCACACCCCGACAGGCATGGGAATGTTTTTGTGCAAATGGGCAATATAAAAACTAAAATTAAGACCGAAAAACTTGCGGTACTTGATGAAAATTACAAAGAACCCGTAAAAATATACACACCGAGTAACTTTGAAAAATTTGAACTAAAACGTTTAAATCTTTCAAACACATTGGATTTGAGGGGATACAGAGTTGAGGATGCCCTTGACAGTCTTGAATTTTACCTTGACAAGGCAAGTCTTGCAAACCTTACACCGGTAACCGTTATTCACGGTCATGGCACCGGTGCGCTTAAATCAGCGATTCGGGACTTTTTGTCAACATCCCCTTATGTTGCGAAATTTCGACCCGGAGAGGATACTGAGGGCGGGGATGGTGTCAGCATAATTGATATTAATTAGCATATTTACTATATGCGATTTGTATGTTATTATAAAGAGAAAGGAAAATATTCATGGATATAAAAACATTAAGAAAAGAAAACGAATTAGTTGACCTATTTTGTAACCTTGCTCAGATACCTTCACCATCGTTGTGCGAAGAACAGTTAATCAACTGGATTATTGATTACTGCAAAAAACATGGTCTTAATTATGAACTTGATTATTACAATAACATTTTAATAACAGTTGATGCTACGGATTCTTCCAAACCCCCGTTGCTTTTGTCAGCCCATATGGATGTAATAGGCGACGATTCAGAAGTAAAAATTTGTTTGGACGGAGATTTAATAAAAGCAGAAGGCAGAACCCTTGGCGCTGATGATAAAGCAGGAATTGCAAACGCGCTTTATTTTGCGTCACAACTCGCTGCAAACAAAGACATGAAGCATGGCAAACTTGAAATTGTGCTTACGCGCGATGAAGAGTCCGGTATGACGGGTATAAGAAACTTTGATTTTTCAAAATTAGAATCCAAATACGTACTTGTATTGGACAGTGACCTTCTCGGTCAGCTTATGACATCAGGGGCAAGCTATACAATAGCAAAGCTTGAAGTTAACAGTTTCAAAGGGGGGCATTCAGGAATAGATATAGCGGACAAAACACGTGAAAATGCCGCAAAATTAATTGCAGATTTAATATCCAGTTTTCCTCAAGGTGTTTTTCACTCTGAAGACTGCAATGTAATAACCTCATGTAATATCGGAGGGATTTCAGCAGGAAGCCTTGATGTAACAAACGTTATTAATACTCACGGCGAAGCGACATATTCAATCAGAAGCTCCAGCGTAGAAAAGGAAGATGAGTTAAAGAACCTGATGAGATTTTTGGTTGATGACTTTAATAAAGAATATGCCGGAGTTGCGCAGGCACAAATAACATTTACGGAGCATATGCCAGCATTTGAGAAGGTTGATGATGATTATATACCGCTGTTATTTGAAACTGTTGCAAAAAAAGAGGGGATAACACCGGAGATTTCATCTTTTCATGCGGGAGCAGAGACCCACATTTATGCTCAGGGGACAAATGCAAACGGTGAACGTTTTGCGCCATATCTGGTTGGGCTTGCGACAGTATGCAATATGCATTCCGATAAGGAATATGTTGATTACACATCAATGATAAAGGGGCAAAAGCTCCTTCAAGCTTTTTTTACCGCATATAATGCTTAACGAATTATGAGAAAGCTTTGAATGAACGTTCTGTATTCTTCTGGATAACACTTTGAATAGATTCATATTCTGTCTGCATAGCAGTGTGTTCAGTATCAAGCTTTTTAATATCATTATCGTATTTTTTGTCTTTTGCTTCTATTTCTTTTAACTTTTTGTTGTATTCAGCTTCTGCTTTAGCTATTGCGACTTCATCTTCAACTTCGGAGATATCGACGCAGGAGCTGTAGATAGTAGCTGTCCACTGAGTTGTATCAAGTCCGGTATCACTTTCTGCTTCAGTAACATATTGAACTTTTTCCAGCGTTACAATACCGTGTTCAAGCGCGAATTGAAGCCAAGTACTGCTTGATAACAAACTATCATCAAGCTGTTTATAATACTTGCCATTTAAACCTTCAGTAGATTTGCGGTCGCTTTCTCCATTCATACGGTGCCACAAATTAATATACCAGGAAGCTTTTGGATCTTCTTCGTCAGGAATTTTGCTGG
>CAYYAG010000008.1:35803-49147 GCA_964470005.1 uncultured Muribaculaceae bacterium | reverse complement strand
TTAATTTTTTTTGTCTTTTTTGTAATATTTCGTTACAATAGAGGATGCCATAATACACTAATAACAAGGAAAAAGAGATTACACATGTAATCTCTTTTTAATGAAATATTGTAAAAAGTCAATATTTATTTGATATTTGAAAATGTCCACGCGTCAAATGTAGGTGTTTCAGAGAGTTTCATCTCTTTTTTAGTGGTTCCTGCACAGGAATCATCGTGGGCAATTGGCTTATAAAGCCTGTTATAATATTCTATTACCATACGATCTGAATTGAAGTAAGCCTCGGATGTTCTGATAGCCTGTCGCATTAGTCTCGCCCATTCAATTTTATTTTCGTAGTATGTAGGAATTATCTGATTTTCAATTATATTCATCAGACATTCATGATCTTTCCAATGCCGTTCTTCCCAAGGCATTTCATCATCAAGTTCCGGATATTCAACCGTATAGCCGTTAATTCCATTAAACGTACCTTCAACAGTCCAGCCGTCATATATTGACAAGTGTAATGCACCGTTTGCGTTAGCGGACATACCGGAGGTACCTGATGCTTCAAAAGGTCTTAATGGCGTATTCAGCCAGATATCAGATCCGCGTTTGAGCAACCCGGAAAGTTGTAACTCATAACCCGGCAGCACAACAACATTTTTCAATGTGTGTGACTGGTTAAGCAATTTGTTGAACATTTCCTTACCCATTACATCATCTGGATGGAATTTACCGGCAAAAACAATTTGAATTTTGTTTTCGTTGAGAAGTTTATTAATTCTTTCTCTATCCATCAAGATTAACCAGGCACGTTTATAATCCGCAAATCTTCTTGCCCATGTTATTGTTAATACATCAGGATCAAATCTTTTACCTGCAACATTTGCAATATATTTGAATAATTCGCACTTCATTTCGCGTTTTACTGCTAAAAGTTGTTCAGGTGTATGAGCCTCTTGAATACGTTGATCCTGCCAGTAATGAAGGTTTACGGCATTGGTTATTGCACGAATCGGGCATCGGTCTTCTACCCATTCCCACATCTTGTTAGCAACTAGACCGTGAAGTTGTGATACAGCGTTAGCGATACGGCTCATTTTTAAAGCTGCAACTGTTAATGAGAAGTTTTCACCTCCAAGGTTAACAGCAGTTTCCCTTGAGCATCCCGCAAAGAATCCGCCTTCCATAAGAGTATCAACCCAATGAACTTCATTGCCTGCTGCAACAGGGGTGTGGGTTGTGAATACTGTCTTTTTCTTAACTTCGTCCAGATTACCATTGTATTGTCTTAATAGTTCAAAAGCGGCAGGCAGTGCGTGCCCTTCGTTCATATGAATTACATCAAAATTGTATCCAATTGTTTGGAGTATCCTTACACCTGCAACACCAAGTACAGTTTCTTGTGCAATTCGTATCTTTTCATTGCCGTCATATAATTTGTAGGATATACTTTTTGCCCAGTCGCTGTTGCCGTCAATATCCGTTGTTAACAAATAAACCGGACAAGTGCCGAAAAGCTCCGGTTCAACTTTTAAAGCTTTTACCTTGACCTTTTCACCAAAAATATCAACTTCTGTTGTTACGTTTATATCAGTTAAAAAATCATAATACTTTCTTATATAAGCAACTTCAACCTGACCTTTATGGTCAATGCGCTGGTCATAATATCCGTAAGACCACAACATTGTAACACCCACCATGGGTAATTGAAGATAGCCTGCAGATAACATGTGTGAACCTGCTAGAAAACCAAGACCGCCTGAATAAGTGCTTAATGACTGATCCATAGCGATTTCCATTGAAAAATATGCTACGTTTGGTAATGACATAACCTAAACCTTTCCTGTAAAAATATAATTCTAAACAATCATTTTGATGTTAATAACAGCATACCACAAAATTTTATCTGTCAAAGTTTTTAATATTTAAGTTTTATATAATCCTCAAGAATTAGTTAATATTAGCTATTTTAGACTTCAAAAAACTTAACAATTAACAAATATCAGAATATTTTTCCAGAATTTTTCTCAATGCAATTTTGACATGTGCGTAGTTCAGACCGCCCTGCATGTATGCTACGTATGGCGGACGCATAGGTCCATCGGCAGATAATTCAATAGTAGAGCCCTCTATGAAAGTTCCGCCGGCCATAATTATTTTATCTTCGTAACCCGGAACATATTCAGGAATTGGTGTGACGTATCCGTTTACAGGCGAAAAAGATTGTATTGTTCTGCAAAAGTGCTCCAGCGGCTCAGGAGAGTTAAAAATAATATTTTGTATAATATCAGAGCGTGCGTCGTTATATTTAGGATATGAATTAAATCCGATATCTTCAAATATTTTAGAGGCTAGAATTGCACCTTTGAGCGTATCAGCCACAATGGAAGGTGCCATAAAAAGCCCTTGGAAAATTAATCTATGCTGGTTAAACATTGCACCGCCTTCCCATCCGATTCCAGGTGCTGTAAGACGGTTAGCCGCATGGTTAACATATTGTTCTTTACCTGCAATGTATCCGCCGGCTTCAACTATACCGCCGCCCGGGTTTTTGATTAATGATCCGGCAATTAAGTCGGCGCCAAGTTCCAGCGGTTCGTTTTTTTGTACAAATTCACCGTAGCAATTGTCCACAAAACAAATACAATTCGGGTTTTTACGTTTTATTATTTCACAAATTCGGCCTATTTCTTCAACAGTAAGAGACTTTCTCGTTGAATAGCCTTTTGAACGCTGAATTAAGGCCATAGTTACGGTTTTATCTATTGTGTTTTCCAAAAGCTCCAAATCAACTTCATTACCGTTTTTCAGTGGGATTTCGTCGTAGATTATTCCATGCGCAATAAGCGAGTCGGATTTTGTAAATTCATCACCGGAAGTTCCTATTACTTCAAGCATTGTATCGTACGGGGTGCCTGCAACAGATACAAGTCTGTCCCCCGGGCGGAGATTGCCGAATAAGCAGCAGGCTAACGTGTGTGTTCCTGATGCAAAGTGTACACGTACAATTGCTTTTTCAGCTTTGAATACGTCGGCATATACTTTGTCTAAAACTTCTCTGCCAAGATCGTCATGTCCGTAGCCTGATACTGTGTAAAAATGTTCGGGTGCAACTTTGTTTTCTATAAAAGCATTCAGGACTTTTTCCTGGTTGTAGTCCCTTATCTCATCTATCTTTTCAAATTGTTCTTTCAGGGCGTATTCGGCCTCTTTAATCAAATTTTTAACCATAGTAATTTTATGATATTGCAAGCAAAAATAAAGGTCAATCGGGTTAGATAAACTATGCGGTGCAAGGAATGATTTAAAAAGTAATAATTTGTGTATGTTGAGGATATTATATGTAGTATTGATACTTTTAGGAGTTGCAGCATTTGCAGGTGATTATAATGTATATAGTCCGCAAAGTTATTCAATAAACAACGAGCAGGATGAGAGGATTTTATTCATAATGGATTTTTCAAACAGCATGAGTGAATATCTGGATGGTGAGCGCAAGGTTGATCTAATGCTTAGCACTATGGCAAAAATATTGCCAGAAATTAATCCAAATACTTCGGTAGGCTTAAGAGTTTACGGGCATAAAATGGGATTTACGGCAATGGATGCGTGCCGTGCATCGACTCTTTTAGTTCCGATTTTGCCTTCCAGTGCCGCAAATATTAAGGCTTCTTTGTATCGAACAAAGCCAAGAGGAATGACCCCGATAACTTATTCCCTAAAACAGGCTGTAAAAAACGATTTTCTTGGATTTTCCGGGAAAAAACGTATAATTCTCCTGACGGACGGCGGGGAAAATTGTGACGAAAGTCCATGCGAGTACGCAATGGAACTTATAAAAACGAGAAAAGATATTCATATTGATGTTATAGCCTTTAATATTGATGATGAAGACGATTTGGACCAGCTTCGCTGTGCAGCACTCGTTACAAGCGGGAAATTCTATACTGCAAATACAGCGGCCGAACTCGCCAAAAGTCTTTCAAATACGATTAATGCGAAAAAGGATGTAGAAGCAAAAATTATAAGTAATTATTGAAATTTACATCCCGGATCATTCCCGTCAATATAACCGTCAAAATCGTTATCAATACCGTCATAGCAGGATCCGATGGAATCCTTTCCTTCAGCTTTTGCATTCTGGGTTAAGTATATGTCAGGAATTTTTGCCCATAGATACATAAAATAACTCTTATATTCTTTTGCGAACTCCGGATTCTCAATAATCAATATATTTTCATCATTTTTTGTTTCGCCGCTGTTCGAAAAATTCATGGAGCCTGTGATTATGTATTTGTCATCAATTATTATTGATTTTGAATGCATTTTGCCAGCGTAATTTTCTGTTTTAAGCGGGATATTACTCCTGCGTAACTGCTCGTGTTTTGTATTTCTTGTGGTTACACTGTTTGCATCAATTATGATTTTTACATCAACATTCTTCTGTTTTGCCTGCATCAGGGAATCGGCCAGTCCCTTATGCGTGATTAAAAATGCGGGAATATAAATATACTCTCTTGCATTTGCAATATGCGGTATGATTTTTTCAGAAATTTTATCATAAGGTGAAAAATATACTGATATTTTAGTATCACCAAGCATAAATTTATCAGGTAAATCAGGTTTTACCTTTAACTCATGGAATTTACCCGAGAGCATTTGTTCAAATTCTGCAGTGTACAGTTTTGCTATATCCTCAGAATTTATAATTACAACTGCATTGGCGTTATAGTCTGAAAGTCCTGTAGCACTTATATTCATGGAACCAGTCAGAACTTTTTTATTGTCAAATATTAAAAATTTATTGTGCATTAATTTATTTGTGTAAGCAGGTTTATCAGCAATGTAGTCAGAATTGTATTCATCAGCGAGGAGCAGTATTTTTTCCGTTTCAGTATAGTAATCTGTTTCACTTGATGAAGATTTGTCATATACAATTCTAATTTTTACATCTCGCTGTTTTGCATTTTGAAGTGCGTTGTATATTTTAGGAATTACGTCCATACCATAAACCGCAATATCAATTGAATTTTTTGCATTGTTAATTTCATCAAGAAGGGCAAGGCACGATACCGTATCGCAATCACGGTCGGGTTTTAATTTTTGCGTGAAATCCTGTAAAATAAGTTTAATATCGCCGTTTGATATCTGCAGCTTCTGCTGTGTAACAATATTAGTGTGTGACTTTGCAGCTTTTGGTGATTTTCTTTCTACATGGCAGAACTTGCAGGGAGTAGCATCTTTAGGCAGTTGACCTTCAGGAATAATTGAATAGTCTGAGCTCAATAATCCGTATTTACAATCTGTTGTATGGTACTTGCCGCTTTTGATGTTGTAAATTGCCAACTTTAGATTTTGTGCAAGTTTAATATTTTCCTGGAATTTTTCTTTTGAATAATCTCCATTTCTTGCGGCATAACCGGATTTGACCAGTAAGTCCGAGTATTTCTCGTCATTTATATAAATTTCCGCAAACCTGCATTCGGGTGTCTTGTTGCCTGTTAATTTAACTTTTACGGGCTTTGATATAAGCAAACCGCTTGCATAATTGTCGGCCATATATCCCAATGAGATTATATCCTTCACTGAAAGATTATATTCTTTTGCAAAATCAGGAGCGTGTTCTTTTTGTTCAAGTGAGAAACTTTCCAAATCGGGAATACAAAAAGTTTCATTGTCGTTGATTATCCCGTTATTATTCATGTCTACCTGTATGGATACAGGATTTATTAAATTCAAAACGGGTGTATATGTATTTTTGCAGTATATAAAAATGGCAAAAGCACAAAAAAGTATTATTATTATCCCTATACTGATATATTTTTTCATAAGTTTTTGTAATTTGTAACTTCAAAACCGAGCCGTCGTATGCTGTATTCTAATTTCTTATCAATGGTTACCCTGAATTCAGCAGAGTGAGAATTTGTAATATTTTCCGAGTAACAGCACGGGTGAATCAGTGCTTCTGTAATAAAGTTTCCTTCAATAGTTTTGAGTCCGTATTCAATTGTATCAGAATCCATCATGCCGGTGTATCCCACACCCAGTATGTAATCGTTTGTTTTTAATCCAAGTGAGTTCAGGATGTTTCTGTTTAGTAGCGTGAAAGTATTTAATAGAATTACTTTTAGGATATTAACATAATATGAAAGTTTTAAATATTTTTTTATGGATGGTATGAAATACATTTTTTCGTACTGGGTTCTGACGTAAGATATATTGTATTCTTTAGCCAGTTTACATACAAGTTTAAATATTTCCGGAATAGCATGGATATGCACATGTGAATCAATATGATCGGGTTTTACGTATTTACTCACAAGTTCAATTTGAGCCCGAAATTCGGTTTCCAGTTCATTAAGAAGTTCAGAATTTCCGGAATTTAGAATAAAATAAAGGTAACCTTTGTTAAAGCAGCCGTTTTTATCTGTAAGAATTTTACAATCAGTTAGGGATTTGCCTTCAATGGCATTCAAGTGTACACCGGTACCTAATCCGGGACATTCGGGCAGGATATCATTTACTGCGGCTGAAAATGCTTTTCCGTTTGCACAAAGACTTGCAGAAGTTAAAAAACCGTTATTAAATCCGTCTAATACAGCCTTGTTGTGCTCTTTTGACATCCCGAAATCGTCTGCATTCAGTATGAATTTTTTCCCCATAAAAATTTCCTTGCATTTATACAGTATATATTATAGTATAAAAATAATGAGAGAGATTAAACCAATACTTGCAATTGTTATTCCATGTTTTAATGAAGAATTGTGTATTAATTCAACCTTAAATACGCTTTTGAATGTTCTGAATACTCTAGCTGCAAAGAACAAGATAAGTGATAAAAGTTATATTTATTGTGTTGATGACGGTTCATCAGATAACACTTGGAGTATTATATCGGAATTTCATAAATCAAATCCTATAGTGAAAGGTGTAAAATTTATCAAAAATTTTGGAAATCAAAGTGCGCTTATTGCTGGTTATGAAGGCGTAAGAGAGCTTGGCTGCGATTGTGCAGTGTCTATTGATGCAGATTTACAACAGGATGTGCAGGCAATTGAAGCTTTTGTTGAGGAATTTCTGAAAGGCGCAGATATTGTTTCAGGTATAAGGAACAGCCGTGATACCGATACTTTGTTTAAGAGAGTATTCGCTGTTTTATTTTACAAATTGATGTATGTGCTGGGTGCTAAAATTCCGATGAATCATTCGGATTTTCGTCTTGTAAGCAAGCATGCCCTTGAAGTTATGCAACTTTATCCGGAAAAACACCTTTTTCTGCGAGGTTTTTTTAATGATGTCGGGCTGAAAACGGCCTTTGTTAATTTTGATGTTAAGCCGAGGGCAGCAGGTGAATCAAAGTTTAATTTTGTTAAATTAATGGGGCTGGCGCTTAACGGTATAACTTCATTTAGCATTGTGCCTTTGCGAATAGTATCTGTTTTGGGGTTTATAATGGCACTTGTCAGTTTTATTATAGGTCTGGAAACAGTATTTGAAAAGTTATTTTTTAATAATAATCCGAACGGATGGGCAACAAATATTCTTCTTGTATGTTTTTTGGGGGGAATACAAATTTGCTGCCTCGGTGTAATCGGTGAATATGTGGGGCAGGTATATCGGGAGGTAAAAGCCCGACCGCGTTACATTAAAGAGACAGAATTAAAATAAAGCCGTGCCACTGTCTATTGAATTTGAAGAATATTGTCTTTATAAATAAAATCTCTTTTTAAAAATATCACACCCGCAAGGATTGCCTTAGTGCTGCTATGTTTCCATCCTGACACGGTTCGACAGCTTGCGCCGCAATATGTTTAAACGTCAACAACTCTATTTATATTAACAGTACCCTGCAAACCCTCACAACAGGCTCTGCACCCCGCATAAGCTTCGGGTCAAGGGATTGCAATTCCCCGTGGAGCACGGCCAATTTATATTATAACATAAATTAAATTAATCAACAAGTTTTACGCTCAAGGTTGGTATGTTGTTATAAAAGTATGGAAGCCGATCCCCCTGCGTTGTCCATGCAGTCCATAAAACTCCCTTTGGCGTACGAGCTAAAAGTTTTTCTAAATTTGAACTGCTTTCTAATTTTGATATTTTAAGATTACTTATTTTGCCCAAATCACGAATGTTAACTATAGTACATTGACCTGTTTCCTTATAGTGTTCAATTCCCTTAAGTAGAGCTTTGTATGCTTCTTTAATTTGTTGTTTTTTATTCGGGTTTTTAATGGTTTCAATGTGTATGCCCAGTGCCTTAGCGTGATTTAAAAAAGCTTCAACATATGACTTCACTTTTTGTTCATCTGTACCGGATATTATAAGGCCTGTTTTTATATTTTTATTAAATTGTTTTTTG
The DNA here is from genome assembly GCA_964470005.1 of uncultured Muribaculaceae bacterium. GTDB lineage: Bacteria > Cyanobacteriota > Vampirovibrionia > Gastranaerophilales > Gastranaerophilaceae > SIG32. Next base: position 40,797 of record CAYYAG010000008.1, on the reverse strand, counting down.
TCGCCCATTAGGATGGCTTTCATGGGATAAAATATCTGTTCTTTCAAAACATTGCTGGTTCGTTTGCCAAAATCAAGTTTATCAAGTCCCTTATCGCTCAAGTCAACAACATTTTTAGGAATTGAACGTCTAACACTAAAAAACTTCTTGAAAGCAAATATGGCAACTCCAATTGCTAAAAAACCGCCCAACAAATCAATCTTGTTATCTTTAAACATGTTTTTTTGAGGAGGATATTGCTCTTTTGCAGTGTATAAAAACGGGTTAAATATGTCTGTACGTTGCCCGTTTTGCACAGATGTGAACTTGCTTTCATGTAAAGAGACGCCGCCAATTTTCATAACATTATTTTAAACCCTGAGATTGGATTTTTTGCCACTATATTAAGTTTTTTAAAGATTAATATAAGAATTAGCCATAAAAGGTAATGTGATCAGATTATGTGCGATATATTCTGCAATTGTAGGAGATTATGAATGACAAAACGTTTAGAAATATACAGATGTGAAATTTGCGGAAACCTTATTCAGGTATTCATTGACGGTCAGGGAGAACTTGTATGCTGCGGTCAGCCTATGCAGCTGCTTACTGCCAAAAATACAGAAAGCGAAGGTCTGGAAAAACATATTCCGATCTTTGAAAAAAATCAGGATGGTAAGATAAAAATTCAAATTGGCAGTATACCGCATCCTATGACGGATGAACATTATATTGAGTTTGTTGAAACTATTTCCGAGGATAAAAAGCACCTTTGCCTTGAGTATTTAACCCCCGGAATGGAACCTGTTGTTTATGTTGAAAATAATTTCAAAACAGCTCTGGAGTTTTGTAACATTCACGGGCTGTGGGAGGGACAAAATGATAAGTGATAAAGTAAAAAATATACTAAATGAACAAATAAATAAAGAATTTTATTCGGCATATTTATACCTTGCTATGTCTGCATATTTTGATGACATAGGATTATGCGGCTTTGCCGGTTGGACAAAAGTTCAGGCACGTGAGGAGGTTGATCACGGTATGATAATATTTGATTATATAATAGACCGTGACTCATCCGTTGAATTGAAACAAATCGACGTTCCGGATATGGATTTTAAATCCCCGCTGCAGGTGTTTGAAAAAATTTTGGAACACGAAAGATATGTAACCTCACTGATTGATTCCATTGCGCATCTTTCCATGGAGGAATGCGATCTGGCAACAAGAAATTTTATTAACTGGTATTTAAAAGAGCAGGTGGAAGAAGAAAAGAATGCCAGTGATATAATAACTAAGCTCAAGCTTTTTGGCGATGAAAAAGCCTCACTGTATCTTCTTGACAAAGAACTTGCAAAACGTGAGTATAAAAAACACGATTATAACTAAATATTTCAAATTTGTAAACAATTTGTCTTATAGCGTATAATAAATTATTATTATAGTATCATGGGTAAGATAGTAGTTGTTGACGATGAGAAAATGGTTACCTCAGCCTTCAAAACTCTGCTCAGGGTTGAAGGTTTTGATAATGCTGTTTTTTTTAATGACCCGAAAAAAGCTGTTGAATTTTTAAAAACCGAGCCGCCGGATATAATCATTTCAGACTTTTTAATGCCTGAAATGAACGGTCTTGAGTTTTTAAAAGAAGCAAAAAAGCTTTACCCTGAAGTAAGTATGATACTCTTAACCGGTTACGCCGATAAAGAGAATGCTATAAAAGCCATAAATGAGACAGGCTTATATAAATACATTGAAAAACCCTGGGATAATGACGATTTGATAATTAATATCAAAAATGGTATTGAAAGAAGTCATCTTCTCTCAAACCTTCGTGAAAAGATATCCGAGCTTGAACAGGCAAAGACAAAGCTTGAAGATTATTCTAAAAATCTTGAGCAAATGGTAAAAGACAGAACCGCGGAACTTTCAGCAGCAAATGCAAAACTGAGCGGTGTGATAAACTACTGTGCCGACGGAATTATCATAATAGACAATCTCGGTATAATTCTTGATGTAAATCCTGCCTGTGAAAATATGACAGGTCTGTCTGCAGATGCACTTTGCCGCATGCGGATTCAGGAGATTGCATATTCTGATAATGTAGACTTTAATAAGGCAGCTAAAAATAAGGGAGGAATTTTCGGACTCGGTGCGGATAAGTCCGAAATTCTTATACGTGACTGTTACGTTCGGAATTATTTGAGTGATAAGCGAATTCCTGTTGAAATAAATTTTGCTATGATATCCGCAAAAGGAAAACAACGTTATGTTGGTGTTATCCGTGATGTGAGCCTGCAAAAAGATACAGAACGATTAAGAGATGATTTTATCGCAACCCTTACCCATGATTTGCGTACACCGCTTCTTGCTGCAATTCAGACTCTTAAATTCTTTCTGGACGGATCCTTAGGCAAATTAGAGGAAAAGCAAAAAATTCTCTTATCTACTATGCTTCAAAGCAATGAGGATCTTTTAGGACTTGTAAATGCTCTTTTAGAAGTCTATAAGTTTGAAAGCGGTAAACTTACGCTCTGCAATACTTGTTTTTCCGTAAAAGATTTGGTACGGCAGTGTTATGATGAACTAAAGCCGCTCGCCGAACATAAGAATATTGAGTTTGTCCTTAATTGTGACATAAGCGATAAAGTAGATATATACGCGGATAAAGGTGAGATAAAACGTGTTATGATAAATCTTTGCGGCAATGCTGTTAATTATACAAATAAAAACGGTAAAATAGAAATTTTTGCAAAAATCCAATCGGGTGATTTTTTATTTTCCGTGGCTGATAACGGCAACGGTATTCCCAAAGAAGATATACCACATTTGTTTACAAGATTTTCACAAGGTACATGCAAAAAAAGATCAACCGGCACAGGTTTAGGGCTGTATCTGTCACGGCAAATCGTGGAAGCTCATGGTGGTAAAATTTGGCTTGAAACTAAAATGACAAAGGGCAGTGAGTTTAGTTTTCTGCTGCCGGACGTGGTAGTAAAAAATTCAGTTAAAGAAAGACAGGTTGTAAATGGCTAAGGTAAAAGTTTTGATTGTTGAAGACCATGATATGGCGAGAATGGGATTGTCGGTTATATTATCAAAAAATCCTGATATAGATATTGTTGATATGTCTGCAGACGGCGGCGAGGGAGTAGAAAAAGCTTTAAAATTAAGACCGGATGTCGTAATAATGGACATTGGGCTTCCGACACTTGACGGTATAGAGGCTACCAGAAAAATTAAAAATTCAAATTCGGATATCAAGGTTTTAATGTACACTTCTCGCGAGGAAGAAGACGATATTTTTGATTCTTTTAAAGCAGGTGCTGACGGTTATATTACCAAAGGTGCAACGTCGGAACAAACTGTTGCAGCAGTTATTGCCGTGTCGGAAGGTGCAGGATGGCTTGATCCTGCAATTGCCAAAATTGTTCTTACAAATATCAGAAAAGGTTCTGATGTTGAAAAAAAACGCGGGGTAATTAATTATAAGTTAGGCAAAAATTTATATGGCTTAACAGAGCGAGAGATGGAAGTTCTTGCATTAATAGTTGACGGTATGAGTAACCCGCAGATATCTGAAAAGCTTGTTATTACTCTATCAACAACTAAAACACATGTTCATAGTATCTTGCAAAAACTTTACGTAGAAAGCCGCTCAAAGGCTGTAGCTACTGCAATGAAAGAAGGTCTGGTATAAAATTGCGCAAACGAATTCTGTTTTTAACGTCGGCAATATTTTTGAGCTCAGTTGCTGTGGATGCATTTTCATTTAAGAAGAAAGATGCCCGTGAAAGAGAAGCTAAATATGTTCATAATGTTCTAAAACAGGAAGAAAAAGAGAAATATGAACGAAAAAAGCTTGATTATAAACCATCCGGCCTTATGACTGTTGAGGAGTATGAAGCACTTTCAACATATAAAGACAAATCAGAAGATAAAGTGGAAATCCCAAAGGTTGAAAAGGGTTCCGATATGAAATATGTTCCCCAGCCGACTTACAGGATTGTCAGATATAATGACCCTCCGGGAAGCCCGGAGCTCAATATCCCAAAGAAATTTTATGAAATGCGTCAGCATAATGGGCAGGGAATAGCCTCACCTGATTTTTCTATAATGGTATATCCTGTTGTCTATTATTATCCAAATAGTGCATCAACGGCCTCGGATTTATTTATAATTAAACTTGAAGAAGATGGTACTAACTTAAGCAAATTGCTGCGTGCGCACGTTAAAAAACGAATTCCTGAACCAATTGTTTCGACGGAAAAATCCATAGATAATAATTCTGCATTCAGAACTCTTACCCCCGTTGATTTTTCAGCAGATGGCACCAAGCTTTTGTTAAAGCAGAAAACAGGCAGTTCCCATGACGGTATTTGGCGTACAGATGCAATTATTTATGACTTTGATACACAAACTTCCTATAACCTTGTTGAACTGCGTGATGCGATTATATACTACTGGAAAGAAAATGAGGGGCTTAATCTAGATGAGTCACGCTGGGATATTTATCCTCTTGGGTTTTTAAAAGATGATCCGCACAGGGTTGCAGCTTATGCATATGCTTACACGGGCGGTAAGCCGATTTTTCTCGGGATATGGAGTGTGGATTCTCACGGTGAGCAAACAAGATTTATGTCTTTTGATTTAGATAATATTGAATTGAGTGTAAATGGTTTTAAAATTGTTCAGGAAGGAGTTGAAAAGCCTATTGTACTTGAGCAGGAAGAAAAGGCTTTAAAAAAGAAGGAAAAGGCAGAGGCTAAAGCTGCTAAAGAAAAAGAAAAAGCTGATTTCAAGCAGATGAAAACTGAATATAAAGAGAAAATTAAACAAATGGATGCAGAATTTAAAGAACAGGTAAAAGACTTTAATAAGCAGCAGAACATAGGCGGCACTACTACATTTAATGAAGCTCCGACCGAATTCCGTGAAGTTAAGATTAAAGAATTACAAAAAGATATTGAAAAAAGTGAAAAAGAGCTTGAAAAACAGCTAAAGTATATCCAAAA
>CAYYAG010000008.1:0-35703 GCA_964470005.1 uncultured Muribaculaceae bacterium | reverse complement strand
AAGATATTGAAAAAAGTGAAAAAGAGCTTGAAAAACAGCTAAAGTATATCCAAAAACTTGATGAAGATTTGGAAAAGTTACAAAACTAGATATACATCCTTAAGATATGTTGATAAGCTTTTCTTTCTCAGAACGCGTCAGATGTTTAATCCGATATTCTTCCTTTTGCGCCTCGGATTTCGTGTTAAATTCTTTTTGCCAGAGTAATTTTACAGGTTTAAAAGCTTTAGTATATTTGGCGCCATGACCATCTAGATGTGCCCTAAAACGTTTTTCTACATCATCTGTGTATCCGCAGTAAAAAGTATTTTTTTCCGTCAGAAGTATATAAACATAGTATTTTTTATTCACATAAATATTTAAACAAAAAAGAGCGGTTGTAAAAACCGCCCTTTGGTGTATTTATCAAACTTTTATTAGCATACAGAAGAAAATCCGCCGCCGCATGAACCGCCGCCTCCGGCTGAAAAACCTCCGGAAAATCCGCCGCCTGCAATACCACCAAGCGATGATACAGCACTAGCAAAACCACCTAAAAAACCACCCATTGCAATTGAATCAGCACCTTCAAAGGTAGTGTACATACTGTAATCAACTGCAAAAGGATTACTTGATATGAATTCATCATACTGCCCCATTGTCATCAATCCGCTTTCAAACAACATTGCAAGTGAGCCTGCTGTTTCAACTGCTTCCGCCGGCTTTTGGGCTTCTGCTACGTATGTTCTTTCTGAATTTGATGGTTGTGATAATGTAATCATCTTAACTCCTCGTTCGTCTTACATATATATAAAGTTTTTGTTTTTTATCAGATTTCAGCATGGATATTTTTTGTAACATTAGTTAACAATTAAATCTAAAACCATTGATTTAGCTGGAAATAAACCCATGGATTGATGTTATATTGAAGGTATAGCTTTACCATGTAAATGGAGAATAAGACTTAGGGGATAGTTGATTTGAAAAGAATATTTTTATTATTTACAATATTATGTATTGGACTTGCAGTAAATGCAACAGAAAATTACCTTCACACTGTTATTATAGAGGGTACTGATGATGGATATAATATAATTTTGAAGTCAGACAGTCTGCCCGAAGTTAAAAAAACTACCAGGGGCAGTGACAATATAGTACTTGATGTAAAAGGAATAACCACATCTTCATCGGTTAATGCTATTTATAAGAGCACGGCTGACGTAAACGGTTTAATTGTAGAAAATGTTGCAGATGACCAGTTAAAGGTATATATACAGGCAAAAGATATAGACAAAGCCACGATATTAGCGCAGTTACCGTCAGGTACTCCTGTAATTTTAAGCGAGCGTTTTCCGACTGAAAAAATTCTGTGGACCCTTGCCGTGATTGGAATTCTTATAGCTGTCGTTAAATCAGCAAAAACCATTACGGATTATGAAAATTCAATTGTTATCAAGAAAGATATTAAAGACAGAGAAATTGAACTCTATAGAAACTTTAAAAGAGAGCTTGCCAGCATGCCAAAAATAAACAGCAAAATTACGGGCGCCTATGCAACAAATGTTATGCCTCGCTCAAGACGTAATTACAGAGAGCTTGCCAGAAAATAATATTATTTTTGTGAAAAGTAATTTTGCAGAATATTGGCAATTCTTAGAGCAGATTTTCCGTCACCATAAGGGTTGCTTGCTTTTAACCGAGAACTTTCTTTTGATTTTGAAAGAATTTCGCTGCTGAAATTAATAATTTTGTCATAGTCCGCACCGACAAGAATTGATACACCGGCATCAATGCCTTCCTGACGTTCGGTTTCATATCTCAGAACAAGGGTAGGACACCCGAACGACGGGGCTTCTTCTTGAATTCCACCGGAGTCTGTTAAGATAAGTTTTGCATTTTTCATCAAATAGACAAGGTGCGGATAATCCAGCGGATTTAGTAGCTTAATTTGCGGGTATTTGTTAAGCCGTGAAAATATTTTATCGTGGACATTCGGATTAGGATGAACAGGGATTACAAAGGTGTGATCAGCGTATTCCGTTGCAAGATACTCAATTGCATCAAGTATCCGGTCAATTCTTTCTCCGTGGTTTTCGCGTCTATGGACAGTAATAAGTACAAGTTTGTCATCAATCGGAACATTATTTTCCGCAAAAAATTTGTCTGCAGAGCCCAAAATATCCTGTGTCAGGCAAAAAAGCGCGTCAATAACGGTATTACCAGTTACAAATATTTTGTCAGGAGAAATATTTTCTTTTAAAAGAGCCTTTTTATTTTTTTCAGTAGGCGCAAAATTTATTTCTGCAACGCGGCTTGTCATCTGGCGCATAATTTCTTCAGGAAAAGGTTCGTAGATATCATAAGATCTCAAACCTGCTTCGACGTGAAATATCGGAATTTTTCTGTAATAACCTGCAAGCGCTCCGCATAGAACCGTCATTGTATCGCCCTGAACTATTATTGCATCAAACTTATTTTCTTCAAAAACTTTATCAAGTGCTGCTAAAATTCGGCATTGCACAGATATTAGTGACTGATTTTCACGCATACAGTCGAGATTAATATCTGCCTTAAGTCCGAAATATGCAAGAGTTTGGTTTGAAAGCTCCTTTTGTTGTTCGGTATTACATAAAACAACATTATAATTGTGTTTTTTTAATTCTATTATAACCGGCGCAAGTTTGATTACTTCCGGACGTGTGCCAAAGACAACTAGTATATTTTTCATAACTCAAAGTTTATTATAAACAATTTAGGTATGCAAGGTAATACAATGTGGTAATTTAAAAATTGAAGTATATTTTATAATGATTGTGCGGAGAAAATTTATGATTAACCTTTATATTTTAGAAACTTGTCCATATAGTCAAAAAGTAATGAACTTTTTACAGGAAGAAAATATAACTTACAAAAAGTTTGATATAACCCAAGATCAAAACTTTGAAAAATTGCTTGAGTTGGGCGGGCTTCAGCAGGTACCGTTTATGTATGACGATGCAAACGATATTAAAATGTACGAGTCGGATGATATTATTGCATATATAAAAAACTTGAACAGATAGGTGCTGAATGTATTATAACAGAAGTAATTTATTTGAATATAACGAATGCATTGGCAGGGGAATGTGCTCAATTTTTCCAACCATATCATCTTTTCAGGAAGTTATGCTCATTATTTTCCGTACTATGAGTTATTATATTCTGAAACTCGAAAAAATGGGTATAGATTGTAATGATGTAAAAATACAGGTCGTTGACGGAGTGTCAAATTTGATATCAACGACCGGATATTCTGATGAACAGCTATTAAATTTAATAATTGAAAATTACAACGACCTTATAAAAGTCAGGGAAAATTATTCGCGCATTTGCAAGGAAAAAAATATTTCCGCTAAATATATAAAACTAGCGTTAAAATTGACACCTGAAATGGGTTTGTCTGATGTCTTGACGCTGGGGCACAGATTCATAAGTGATAAAAATCAAAAAATGTCCGCAGCACAAAAATGTTACGCAGAATTGTTATTTGTTGCCGTAAAAAGTGTTTCTCTGAGTCTTGTAAAACTTTTTGATTTTGATTTATTTGACAATGAGCCCATAGATAATATTCTTGGTGCTCTAGCTCTGTTTAATTACAGTACTTTTCCGGTAAATAAAGCTAAAATTCTAATTACAAATCTTGCAGAATCCGATTTGCGATTATGGAAGCTTAGAGAAAAAGCACAGCTTACTTCGTTTGGCAAAATCACCAGAACGAATGTTTCTTTTTCGACAAAACCCGGTAAAGCAATTCTTGTATCCGGATCGAGTTTAACTGATCTCAAAGATATTCTTGAATTTACAAAAGATGAAAAAATTGATATCTATACCCATGGTGATTTATTAATTGCACACGCCTTTGAATATTTCAAAAGTTATAAAAACCTCAAAGGACATTTTGGGGCATCAGGTGACAACTGTGTGCTTGATTTTGCAACATTTCCCGGAGCAATTTTATTGACTAAGCATGCAACCCAAAATATAGAATTCTTAATTCGCGGTCGGCTTTTTACAACGGATAATATTGCCCCGAAAGGTGTTGTAAGTATTCAGGATAAGGATTTTGCACCGATTGTAGCTGCCTCAAACGCTGCAAAAGGTTTTTCAAAAGGTCGTATAAAAGATTCCGAAAACGTAGGATTTGACTATGATGTTATGAATCAAAAGATTAATAAAATTGCTGATGAGTTGCAAGCAGGTAATCTAAGGCATATTTTTATATTAGGAATGTCTAATTTTTCAATGGAACAAAGCGAATATTTTAATAAATTCTTGAAATTAATGTCAAAAGACTGCTATGCACTAAGTTTTTCGTATCATTGCGAATGTGATAATCTTTTATATATAAATATTGCCAATAATTTTCCGCTTCAGCTGACAATTTTAAATATGCTGTTTGATAAAATTCCGGTAAATTCTTCGAAAATCACCTTCTTTCTCACCAAGTGCGATGCAAATACAATTTCAGTTATGATAAGCCTGAAAGAAAGCGGTGCTAAAAGGATTTATCTTGCAAACTGCCCGCCTACGATAATAAATCCGGCAATTATTACCTCTTTTATGAAATTGTATTCTATAAAACCAATATCCGATCCCCAAACTGATTTAAAGAATATCTTAAAATAACAAAAATCCCGCCGGAGCGGGACTTCTGTTATTTTATAACCAAAATTAGTATCTATAGTGTGCAAATGCCTTGTTAGCCTCTGCCATTTTATGGGTGTCCTCACGTTTTTTGCATGCTGCACCCTGACCGTTTGAAGCATCAATAAGTTCGTTAGTTAACTTATCAATAAATGATTTTCCATGGCGTTTTTTAGCTGCTTCAATAAGCCATGAAGATGCAAGAGCAAAACCTCTGTCTGCTTTTACTTCAATTGGTACCTGATATGTAGAACCGCCGATACGTCTTGCTTTCACTTCCAATAATGGTGTTGCATTAGATAGAGCTTTTTGGAATAAATCCATAGGCTTTTCGTTAGTTCTTTCTTCAATTTTAGTCATTGTAGAATAAAAAATCTTTTCAGCAAGTGATTTTTTACCGCGTCTCATTATTCTGTTGATAAATTTTGATATATCAACGCTATTGTATACCGGATCCGCCAACGGTACTCTTTTTGCCGGTTTAGAACGTCTTGACATTACTTACCTCCCTTTGCTTTTTTTGCACCGTATTTAGATCTGCTTTGTGCACGGTTTGCAACACCTGCAGTATCCAATGTACCTCTTACTATGTGGTATCTTACACCAGGAAGGTCTTTTACCCTTCCGCCTCTAATTAGAACAACACTGTGTTCTTGAAGGTTATGACCGATACCCGGGATATATGAAGTAACTTCAAATCCGTTTGTTAAACGTACTCTGGCAACTTTTCTAAGTGCTGAGTTTGGTTTTTTAGGGGTTGTAGTGTAGACCCTTGTACATACTCCGCGTCTTTGCGGGCAATCCATCAAAGCCGGAGATTTTGTTTTGTCGCTTAGCTTTTTACGTTCTCTGCGAACAAGCTGATTAATTGTAGGCATTTTTTTCTCCTTTTTTATTTTACTAACTTCAGACAGAAAATTTATTTTAACCTGAAACCCTTACTCATTCCGGTTCTTTAGCATTGGAGTTCCGGTATAATCCGTACATCCAAAATACCTTTTCTGCCCACCCGGCCGTCAAATCCAGCACGAAAATTTCGACTGAGTGTAACTATATCTAACTACAAGCATAAGTAAATGTCAATCTGTTGAGTTTACACCAGTTTAAAATCGCCATTTTTCTTAATATGTTCAACAAGTCCGCCGTCGTTTAAAAGTTTTATCATAACAGGCGGTATCGGTTCAATCTGGGTTATTGTACCGTTTGTAAGATTTCTTATAATTCCTTTTTCTATATCCAGCTCCAGTTCATCACCTGCATCAATGGAATCGGTATCGCATTCAATGGCAAGGAGCCCGATATTTATGGAATTTCTGTAAAAAATTCGGGCAAAAGATTTTGCGATAACTGCACCAACGCCTGCCATTTTCATGATAAGCGGAGCGTGTTCTCTTGAAGATCCTAAACCAAAATTATGCCCAGCAACAACAAAATCTCCGGGTTTCATTCGTGACGCAAATGTTTCATCGGCATCCTCCAGAACGTGTTTTGCAAATTCCGGCAGATTAGAGCGCAGGTGGTACAATCGGCCCGGGGCTATATGGTCTGTTGAAATATTGTCACCGAATTTGAACGCTTTTCCCTTCATAAACCTCTCCTATATACATCAATTGTACTATAAATTTTGAAAAATCCATGCTATAATTAAGAAAATTAAAGAGGTTTAAGATGTATTTCATCAGAAAATGTAAAATAACTTTTATATGCCACGGCGCGACCATATACTCTGAAGAAAACAGACTGTCTGATGTTGAGAACTATCCGCAGCTAAGTGAACTTGGTCAGGATGAAGTTGACCGTATTGCAGAATATTTGCGAAGAAGAGCTGTTAAAAATGATGTTATTTACACATCTCCTGCAGTGAGAACTACACAGACAGCAAAAATCATCTCAAAGTTATATAAGCAGTCGCCGATTGTTCTGGAAGATTTGCATCCTAGAAAGTGTGGGAAATTGAATGGTTTAACTATTGAGCAGATTGAAAATAAATTCCCTAATCTTTTAGAAAGCTGGTTTAACAATCAAGAATATGATGAAAACCTTGAAGCTGAGAGTATAAATGATTTTATTGCAAGGGTTAAAAAAATAATTGATGACATTGTTGTCCAAAATGAGGGTAACAGGGTAATTGTGGTTACTCATCCGGAAGTAATTCAGGCTGCTATATGCGCTGCCCTTGAAATGCCTGCAAATAAAATTGCAAAGATATTTATAAGAACAGGCAGTGCCACACAAATTAGCTACTATGAAAAGTGGTCAAGCCTTGTTTATTCAGACTATACACCTGTTTTCTGATAAAAGCTTTTTACTTTCTTTGATTATGAATTCTTTGCCCGATTTTATTTCAATTAAGCCCCATGGCAGGGGCATATCGTATGAATAGTTTTCTAGTGCATAAAAATCAGTATTAATCTTGTTTTTTAGGCAGCTTTGAATGTGCCCGGAGAAAACCAAGTGAAGATAACGCAAATGCTTCAGACCCCGGAAAAGCCAATCAAATGTTGTAATAGGATTTCTTATAAGGGTACCTGTCGTATAAATAAGTTTCAGTTTGCTGATTCTTCAATATCTTTGCACCTGTTAATAGGGATAAGATATAATTCATCAATTAACACGCATACAGTAGCCGCAATTGCAGGAGCAAGAATAACTCCCCATACGCCTAAAAATTGCTGAGCAATAAATAATGAGAAAAATACCATTAAAGGATGAAGCGCCATGAATTTACCGAACAGAAACGGTCTTATCATGTAATTTGAAATCTGTTGTATAATCAAAAAAGCCAGCACCGCGAGTATTACTTTTACCCACCCAAGTTGTGCCGCAACAAGGATTATCAAAGCAAGTGCAATTGTCGGTCCTAATAACGGTATTATATCTAAAATACCCGAAATTAAGCCCAGAAGCAATGCATAATCCACCCCAAGTATAATAAGTGATATCATAACCATAACACCGACTGTAACCATTGAAAGTATCTGCGCCCGGACGTAGCTTCCGACTTTAAGTGTTATGGATGAAAGTATGCTGCTTGCAAAATCTTTTAAATTGGGCGGGAAGAACTCCAAGAATTTTGTTTTTAGATAACTTTTATCAATCAGCAGGTAAAATACAATCATTATTATTGCAAATGCAACAACAATTACCTGTGTAAACCCCATTGTTATATTTACTGATTGATTGAAAATATTTTGAGCTAAATTTGGTGAAGATCCGAGTATAGAGTTCAAATCAACCATATCCGAAATACTCTGTCCGTTGAATTTCTGTGCGAGAATATAGTTTGCCAGTGCCATGAGTTTTTCAGGAAGCATTGTTACAAATACTTTAATTTCCCTGTAAGCAATGATAAATATTGGCAGAAATATCGCAATTACGGCAACTGTGCTGCCGGCTAAAACTGTTGATGTTGCAAGGCCTCTGCTCATTTTATTTTGAAGTTTATTAACATAAGGATTTAAAGCAGCTGCAATTACGTATGACGCAAAAAATAACAGCAGTATCCCTGAAATTTTAGGCAGAAACAGCAATAAAATTATTGTTAAAATCAAAAATACAACATTTTTAGTTGTCCAAAAATTCTTTTTAAACATTATTACCTCGCTTGTAATAATTCTATACAAAAAATTTGATTAATGCAATATATACAAGTTTCATATTGTTATATATAAAATATATACTATCTATGTTAAGTTATGTAACAAAACAGACCAAAAACAGCAATAAACCATGATATATATACTTTATATAATTAACGAGGACTAACACGAGGACGAAACATGGGTTTCTTATTAGGCGCATACGGAAAATTGATGGCCGGCAAGAGAGTTCGACAACTCCAGGCTCGTATGATGAACGTTCAATCCCAATTGAGACGTGCTACTCGTGATATTGAAAGTATGGAGAAGCAAATTAACGCTCAACAGCGTCAAATGACCAATTCCATAAGAACAGCTGGTTCGATGCAAATGTATGGTTTGCAACAGGCAAATAATGCTTCTTTGCAGGGGTTACAAGAATCTATTTTTAAAGATTTTTATAATACTGCCGGTACAGATATGAATAATTGGACTGAGGAGCAAAGAAAAGATTATGCGAATTTGACATCTCAATATCAAATGCAAGCAGCCTTAATGAACAATCAAATTAGTTCAGCTCAGCAGATGATGCAGACTTCAATGGCTCAACAGCAGCAACAAATTGAAAACGAAGTTGAAATGATGAAAGAACTGCAGTTGGAACCATTAAAAGATCTTGAAGAAGATTTACAACAAGAAAAAGAATCACTTGAATCACAAATTCAGTTGGCACAACAAGATTACGAAGCTTGTAAAGAAATGGAAAAATCAGGCGCTAAAAACTTAGTTCCGAACTACACAGGTCAAGGTTAATATAAATAAAATGGTTATCTAAAAGGTTCACAGCTTAGGGCTTTGAACCTTTTAATTTTCATAGATATTAATTGCATTTACAGGGCATACTATAGCTGCATCTATGCAGCTATCTTCATTTCCGCATACAAAATCAGGATTTACCACCGCAAAATTACGGTTAATTTCAAAAACTTTCGGGTTAAGCACTGAACATGCACCGCAGCCTATACATTTTGAAGATATACTTATATGCATAATCACATTATGTCATACGCGGCATGCTTATTTATGCACTGAACGTTTAATCTTCATTACTAATAACCTGTGCGCCGTTTTCCTCAATATGCAGAGTTTTTATTACTGATTTAACATTCAATTCAGACCATGTTTCTTTTACTATTGAATGTATTTTATCAATGTTATTTTTTTGTGAAATTATTAATATTGAAGGCCCTGCGCCGCTTAACACACAACCGAGGACATTTTCTTCGTGTTTTAAGTTATCCATGATGTTTTGCAGCCCCGGAACAAGCTTCATCCTATAGGGCTGATGTAATCTGTCCTGTAATGCAAGTTTCATTAATTCGGAATCTTTTGTGTTAATAGCCTCGATAAACATAGCAAGACGTTTTGCATTAAATATAGCATCTTTTAATGGTACTTCTTTAGGCAAAACTGATCGTGAAATATCTGTTGCAAGCTCATAATCAGGGGTGCAAACTGTTATATTCCATTCTTCAGGCCAGTTTAGCTTTCTGTAGACAACAGCACAGTCATCTTCCTGTGAAGACAAAACCAAACCGCCTGTTATAGCAGGTGTAATATTATCCGGATGCCCTTCAACTTCAGTAGCAATAGACAACAAAGCTGCTTCATCCGCAGGTCGGCCCAATAGTTCATTTGCCGCCAAAAGTCCCCCTACTATAACTGAGGCACTGCTGCCAAGTCCGCTTGCAATAGGTATGTTAGTATGTATATTTATTTTTAATTCGCTGGGAGTTTGCCCTATAGAGTTATATAAAAGCTCAACTGCTTTATATACAAGGCTGTTTTCATCCAAAGCCATATGTGCCAGCGATAGCTCGTCTACTGCAGCATCTTCGGATATTACATTAATTTCTACACCGGTTCCGGGCAGAACGGTTTCTTCTATAGTTATTGTATTATATATCGGCAATGCCATTCCCAGACAATCCAGTCCTGGACCTATATTTGCCGCTGTGGCAGGTACTTTTACACTTATTTTCATAAAGTCCTCATATCTGATAGTATAACAAAAACATAAAAAAATGTTAATAATAAGATTTTTAACGAATTTGAACTATCCCTAAAATAAGCTATAATTCCATTATGTACGAATTGTATCCATATTTTACCAATGACGGATCCGTTGGACTCTACAGTCCTAAAGATGATGATATTTACCATTCTACCTATGGCGCTCTGTCTGAAGCTTATGAAAAATTTGTTTTGCCTGCTAACCTGAATGAATTTTTGAAAAATCATAACGAAATAAAAGTTTTAGATATTTGTTACGGCATCGGATATAATTCAAAATGTTTTTTAAATTTTTTTCTCGAAAATTTTGACAAAAAATTATCTGATTTAAATGCTACTATCGACACGATAGGTACCGATAACAAATTGGGCAAAATTTATATTAAAGCAATAGACACAGATAAAAATTTAATTTACATGTCACCATTCATTAAAAGGGCAGGTGCAAATATTTTTAATAATCGGCTTGAATTTTCACATGATAAAATTAGCAGACTTTTATCACGAAAAACAAAACCTAAATATAAACTTAAAAAATTTATAAATATTATATTTTTAAAAAAAATAATTAAAAACAACCCCGAAATTTTCGAAGATGATGAATTTAATTCATTGATAAGTTCAAGAAAATACCAAAAGTATTTTGACGCAAAAATTTACCGTTTATACAGATTTTATAAAAGCAGGGGGTACAAGAATACCCCTTTAAGGCGTTTAAGAGCGTTTTTACATAATATATATTATAGGTATATATCTACAAGCTATAAAAAGGCTTCTAAATACCTTAGATTACTTGATTTTACTTTTGAGACCGCATGCGGCGATGCAAGAAAAGTTATTCAGGAAGACGAGAATGTATATGATTTTATATTTTTAGATGCTTTTACGCCTGCAAAATGTCCATGCCTTTGGACAGTTGACTTTTTTAAAGAACTTCATAAACATTTAGATGAAAATGGAATGATTCTTACATATTCTAATTCTGCAGCGGTAAGAAATGCATTTATACAGGCAGGTTTTTGGGTCGGCAAAACTTACAACAAAGAAACCGATAAATTTATGGGGACAGTTGCAGCAAAAAAATTGGAGCTTATAAAAATTGGCCTCTCAGAATACGATTTAGGGCTCATTAAAACAAAAGCAGGTATATTTTACCGTGATGAAAATTACAACCTTACTAATGAGGCTATAATCGAGGCTCATAAAAAAGAAGTTTCTGCAAGTAATAAAATATCAAGTTCTGCCTTTATAAAAAAATATAGAAATAAATGCACTAATTATTACTAAGATAATTCCTGATGATTACCCCTTTAAATTTTAAATATATATTTAATATTTGCACCATTCAACACTCACGGGTATAATATTTATTGCACAAATTACAATGAGGTAGAAATGATATATGATGTTGTTGTAGTGGGAGGCGGAACTGCCGGTTGTGCGGCTGCATATACAGCCGGCAAACTGGGTTTGAATACTCTTTTAATAGAAAAAAATATTCATCTTGGGGGAACAATTACTTCTGCACTTGTTGTTCCGGCAATGCGATCCGGTGAACACCAAATAAATACAGATTTTTACAAAGATTTGATTACCGAACTGCGCTCAATTGGCGGGCAGGCAACTTATCAAGATAATCCGGGGTGGTTTAATCCGGAATTGACAAAAATCGCTCTCGATAATCTTATGGCAAAAGCCGGTGTGGAAGTTTATTTTGACACCCACATAAGAGATGTTAAACTATCAAAAGGCCATCTGAAGTCAATTGTTATTTCCAAAGAAATGTTATCAGTATATAACGATACGATAGAACATGAAGAAAATGGGTTATCGGTATCTATCGACGCGAAGTATGTAATTGATGCAACAGGAAATTGCGAAATCGGAAAATTATGCGGTTGCAATTTTTTAGACGAAAAAAGTGAAAATCAGCCGGTAAGTTTAAGATTCATGATGGGCGGAGTTGATGTGCCGTACTTTGCTGATTGGCTAAAAACATTCGACACGGACAGGCAGGTTACGACAGTAGAGGATGTAAACGGCTTTATACATCTTTCAACAGCATACACATGGGATAAGGATAAAAAGTGGGCATTAGAGCCTTTATTTAATGATGCAGTAGAGAAAGGTATTCTAAAAGACCACGATAGGAACTATTTCCAGATATTTACAGTGGCCGGAATGCCGACTACTATTGCGTTTAATTGTCCGCGCATCATTGATTATACCGATACATTGGATGTTGCGACAATGTCAAAAGCCTTACAACTGGCGCGTAAGAACATATTTAGGCTTGCAAATTTTTGCCGAATTTATTTGCCCGGCTTTAAAAATGCATATATATCAAACATTGCAGATATGCTGGGAATACGGGTTTCAAGGCGGATTAAAGGTAAATATATTTATACAATAGATGATTTACGGTCAGGAAAAAAATTTGAACATCCGGTTGTAATATCAAACTATCCGGTAGATGTGCATTCAGAAAAACGTGACGGGTCAACGTTAGATATAGTAAAGGATTACCAGCTTCCTATAGAAAGCTTAATGTCCGCGGATATCGACAATTTATTTGTTGCGGGCCGCTGCTTGTCTGCGGATTATATGGCGCAAGGCGCATTGAGAGTTCAGGCTAGCTGCTTTTCAATGGGAGAAGCTGTTGCAAAATATATAAAATCTAATCTTTCTTAATTTTTTCCAACAAAAGCTGAGCCGCATTTAAAAGAGGATCTATAGTAGGCGAATATGGCGGGGCATAAGTCAGATCATTTCTGGTAAAATCTTCAACTGTTAAACGTCCGAGTAAAGCACCAGTAAGAGTATTTATCCTTTTATCAGCATCACCCGCACCTACTGCCTGGCCGCCTAGAAGCAGACCCGTTGTCTTATCTGCAATTAATTTCAGTGTAATATTATTTACATCCGGCATATACCCAACCCTATCATACTTTGTTACACTGACTGAAACCGGCTGAAATCCTGCCAGCATGGCTTTTTTCTCAGTATAACCTGTCATAGACATTGTAAGTGACAAACACCTTACCACAGCAGATCCAAGAACACCGTCAAAGTCCTCATCTCCTCCGCTCAGATTAATTGCGGCAATTCTGCCTTCCTTATTAGCTGTTGAGCCAAGCGGGATCCAAACCTTTGTACCGTCTAAAATAAGTGTTTTTTCTGCACAGTCGCCGCATGCATAAATATTTTGAATATTAGTTCGCATGTGTCTGTTAACCTTTATTGCCCCTGTTTCGCCAATCGCAATGCCGGCCTCGCGTGCAATTTCCACATTAGGTTTTACCCCTGCGCATATCACAACCATATCAGTATTAAATTCTTTGCCTGTTCCTGTCTTAAATCCTTTAACTTGCTTGTCATCACCGGAAAAAAGTTCTGTTACAAGTTCGGAAGTCAAAATATCAAATCGACCGTCGCTAATACTCAAAAGCTGCTGCTGTATGAGTTTTGACATGTCATTATCAAATACGGGCAAAATATACGGTGCAAACTCAACAACAGTAACCTTTAGTCCAAGCTCAACAAAAGCTTCAAGAAGTTCAAGTCCTATATAGCCGCTCCCTATAATTGTTGCATGTTTTGAGTTTAAAGCTTTCTCTCGTATGGCAATACCGTCCTCAATACGTCTGAGTGTAAAAACATTTTTTAGATTTAAATTGTCTATTGGCGGCATAACAGGTCTTGCACCGGTTGCAATAACCAACTCATCATATTCTGCTAAAAACGCTCTGTTTTCTTCCAAATCCTGAATAAGCACCTGATTGGATTCAGGAATTATCTTGATTGCTTTGGAGCGCAAATGAATATGAATACCCTGGGCTTCAAATTCTTCCGGTGAGCGTACTAAAAGCGTTTTATAGTCACTAAAATTCCCCTGAATATAGTATGGCAGCCCGCAGACAGAATATGAAATATGTGTGTCATCTGTATACAAATCAATTACTGCGTCCGGTAAAAGCCGTCTTGCTTTCGCAGCTGCCTTTGCCCCGGCAGCAACCCCGCCTAAAATCACTATCTTCATAAATTAAATGTATTTAAAATTTAACATAAATACATTCCACAAGCGACTAATTTAAGCTGGAAGCTGAAAGAAACATTCCCTTCATAAACTCGCAATAGGCATCAATTTCAGCCCTATATTCTTCCGCCATGTCAATTAATGTTTTCAATTCTTCAATAACTTCTTCTTTTTTGATTTTGTCATCCATAAAAATACACACCCCGTATAATCTAATTACATTAAATCTTTACGGAATGTGTATTAATAAACTTTGATAAAATATTCGATTTTTTACATAATTTAATAAATTATGCAAGTACATTTAGTTTTTTTGCGTTGAATCCTCCGTTGCTTTCAAAGTTAATACCACCCTGTGGATCAAATTGTTCCACATCAAAGCCTTTATTTGTTTTTTCTGTCTTCTTGTTGTTTATCTGGTTAATTCCGGAAACCGCAACGAAATTGTTGTATTCCGCATAACTGATAACACCATCGCCATCTTCGTCATAATCATCAAACGTCAATTGGTCAATTGAGTTTAATGACGTTCTTGTCATACCCTCTGTAATTGCTAACATAATAATGCTCCTCTCTTTTTTTGCTTATATATATAAAGTCATAGAAAAAACGTCAATTTCAGCACAATTTATTTTTGTTACAATTCTTAATCTTATTGATGATATAATAAAGAGCAGTAAGAGGGGGAAGAATTATGACAACGCAGATTATTGAGGCAAAAAATGGGAATATAACCGAAGAAATGAGATACATTGCATTAAAAGAAGGTGTATCTCCTGAGTTTGTACGTGAAAAAGTCGCACAGGGAAGAGTTGTTATTTTAAAAAACAACCGGCACGAAAATGTAATTCCGACTGCCGTCGGAGAGGGTATGACCGTTAAGATTAATGCAAATATCGGAACTTCTATGGAACGCTCCAATATTGAACAAGAACTTGAAAAAGTACGAATTATAGAATCAACAGGTGCGGATGTATTAATGGATCTTTCCACAGGCTCTGACATTGACGGAACCAGAAAACAGATTATTGCCGCAACAAAACTCCCTATAGGTACAGTCCCCATGTATCAGGCAGGGAAAGAAGCTATTGACGAATTTAATGACATTTCAAAACTTTCCAAAGAAAAACTATTTTCAGATATAAAAAAACAATGCGAAGACGGAATAGATTTTATAACAGTACACTGCGGAGTAACAAAATTTGTCGTTGAACAGCTGGAAAAACAAGGCCGGATAATGGATATTGTTTCAAGAGGCGGAGCTATGCTTGCGGCATGGATTAAAGCAACAGGCAAAGAAAATCCTCTTTACGAATATTACGATGAATTACTGGAGATTGCCCGTGAGTATGACTGTACACTTTCTTTAGGGGATGGATTAAGACCGGGATGTATAGCTGATGCCGGAGACAGGGCACAGGTTGCAGAAACAATAGTTTTGGGCGAACTTGTAAAGCGTGCACGTGACTTTGGTGTTCAGGCCATGGTAGAAGGCCCCGGACATGTACCTTTGAATAAAATTCCTGCAATGATAGAAACAGCAAAAGTTTTAACAGACTATGCACCGTTATATGTACTCGGACCTCTGGTTACGGATATTGCACCAGGTTATGATCACATAACATCGGCAATCGGCGGAACTCTTGCCGCCTATCACGGTGCAGACTTCTTATGCTATGTTACTCCTGCCGAACACATAGGGCTCCCTGATGCAAAACAGGTTAGAGAAGGTATTATTGCCAGCAAAATTGCAGCGCACGCAGCCGATCTTGCAAGAGGTAATAAACAGGCATACCAGATGGATTTGGATATGGCAATTGCCCGCAAAAAACTTGATTGGAATGCCCAACGAGCAGCCGCCATTGATAAATGTACACTTGAAAACATTGATAACGGTGAACCATGCACAATGTGCGGAAAATATTGCAGTGTAAAAGTATTTAAAGAATATTTTAACGACTGCAAATAATTATTCCTCAATGTAAACAAGCTTTTTACGCAAATTCCACTGAATAAGCGTTAAAACAAGTATAACTACAAACAAAACATAGGCAATGGCAGATGCTTTGCCTACGTTAAAATATTCAAAAGCATTCTTATAAATTGCATAGACAAGGACATTTGTGCTGTCCAATGGTCCTCCTTGAGTCATTAAATATATTAAATCAAATATCTGAAAAGAACTAATTGCAGTAATTATTACCACAAAAAATATAGAAGGAGATAAAAGTGGTACCGTTACGTTTTTAAATATCTGAACAGGATTAGCACCGTCTATTTTAGCAGCTTCAAATAAGCTCTGGCTTATAGTGCTGAGTGATGACAAAAATATAATCATATTATAACCAATAAGCTTCCAGACAGATACGATTATTAATGCAGGCATGGCAAATCTTGTGTCGTAAAGCCAGTTTATATGTATATGTAATAAATTGTTTAATATCCCTATATTAGGATCAAAAATCCACTGCCATACAATCCCGATAACTATCATTGGTGTAATGAAAGGCAAAAAATATGCAGATTTATAAAACTCCGCTCCACGGATTTTATTATTTAATATTACCGCAAGAATAAGCGGAATTGTTACCCCGAAAACAGATGTAGAAACTGCAAAAATAACTGTATTAAAAAAAATTTTATAAAATAAAGAGTCGGTAAAAATTTCTCTATAATTATCAAATCCCGCAAATTGAACAGGATTAAGCAAATCCCATTTACAAAAACTTAACCCGAATGAACAAATAACAGGAATTATAATAAATACAAGCGTACCTGCGAGTGCAGGCAAAATAAATAACCACGCCGCATAGTTTTGTTTGTTAAATAATTCATGACAGAACTTCATGTTATAATTATACAATGAGGGAGAGAACCAATGCAAAAATATGAACAGGCGTTCGGTAAAAACGATATAAGAGGAATTTATAAAAAAGATATAACCGAAGAATTATATTTTAATATAGGACTTGGATTTACGCAATGGCTAAAGCAAAAATCCGGTATGGCAACCAATGAAATGACGGTTACTGTATGCCGTGATGCAAGGCTTCATTCAACATCGCTCGCTGAAGCTTTAATCGCCGGACTGACTTCATCAGGCGTAAAAGTAATTGATCTGGGGCTGGCACCAACACCTATAGGGTATTACTCCGAAGTTACAATGCCTGAGGTTATATCGTCTATGATTATTACTGCAAGCCACAATCCATCTGAGTACAACGGATTGAAAATGACATACGGGCATCAGACACTTAACGAAAATCAGATAAGCGAAGTTAAATATCTGACTTTTGAAAATTGGACCGATAATTTATGCGGTATTAACAGCAATTTGGTAAAAAAATACAACATAATACCTGTTTATATTGAGGATATGAAGAAACGTTTTGGTGAAATTGGCAAGGGTATCAAAGTAGTTGTTGACAGTGCGAACGCTACAGGCGGTCTTGTAGGACCGGAACTGTACAGAGAGCTCGGATGCGAGGTTATTGAATTATATTCCGAGCCTGACGGAAACTTCCCTAACCATCACCCGAATCCAAGTGATTTAAAAACCTTGAAAGATATTGAAATATCAGTTGTTGAAAATAATGCCGATGTCGGCATAGCCTATGATGGGGACAGCGATAGAATAGGCATAATCGATACAGAAGGAAATCCTTTGACCGGCGACAAGCTGCTTTTAATTTATGCACTTGATTTAATCTCAACTTCTAATACAAAACCGACTGTTGTTTCTGAAGTTAAATGCTCGCAAGTTTTATATGACACAATTAATAAAACAGGCGCAAATGCTGTAATGTGCAAAACAGGCCACGGTTATATTAAAGAAAAAATGAAAGAAACAGGAGCTATACTTGCAGGTGAGATGAGCGGGCATACATTTTTTAAAGACAGATACTATGGCTTTGACGATGCCATTTATGCGGGGTGCAGAATTATTGAAATTATCGCTAAGAATAAAAAATTAACTCCTGATTTCAAACTTCAGAACTTATTGGAACCGTTTAATGCTGTTTACACATCCGATGAGGTTCGCTTTCCATGTCCGAATGAGCTTAAGAAACCTGTCCTGGAAAAGTTAAAACAGTATATAGATAAAAATAAAGACACGTTTGGTACGGAAATTAAAGATATAGTAACATTAGACGGAATGAGAATTGTTTTTGACGGAGGTTTCGCCTTGATAAGGCAAAGCAATACCGAACCCGTTTTTACCCTGCGTTTTGAGGCTAAAACTGAGAGTGAATGTAAACATATTCAAGAATGTATGATAAAAAAAATTGAAGAATTTGTAAAGAATTTGTAAATAATTAGCAAAAATTTATATTTTTATCATTTATGTATCTTCGAGAAGGTGATTTAATGCGAATTAACAAGACAAATAATTTACAGTTTACAGGAATATACAAAGTACCCCTAAATGAAAAAAACCTGAAAGATGTCGAAGAATACGTCATCCCGGTGTATGGATATATAAGACATCAACCGATTATTTTTTTCATGGGAGAAAACCCTTACAAGATTTTTATGGATGCTTTCATTGATAATATTGCCGAAGCTTCCGGCGGCTCAACGAATTGGCTTAAAATGAATGCCGCCAAGTACAATATGGAAACAGACCTGATAGATAACAAATTTTTCCATATAATTACCCTCAATGATGTTCCAAGACTTAAAAATTTCTTTAACGAAACAAGCCCTAAAAAATTATCTTTTATTGATAAAATTAAACATAAATTTAAAAAACTGGAAGTTCCTCATCTGCCGGAACACCTCCCCACACATTTGAAATATCTTCAGGCCACATTTGATGAAATCAAAAAGAAAAATGCTGAATTTGAGAAGTTCACACAGGGAAAAAGAATTACTGTTAATGATTCACACGATTTACTATTAAAAATGCTTCTTGAAAGATAAAATACTTGCATTTTTTATTTGTTCATGCTAAATTAAAAGGTGTCAGAAAAGTTACTCACGAATATTTTGTCAATAGCTTAATATAGCTTATTTTTTGATGTATTCGTACCCTGGAATTTACACTAAATTAATGAAAGGTAAAAATCAATGGATTTAGAAAAAAATGAAGAATTAAATGCTGAAACATCTGTTGAAAATTCTACTGAAGAAACAACCGAGATTGTTGAAGAAACAACAGAATCTACAGAAGAAGTAAAAGCAGAAGAAACAATTGAAGAAGTAACAGAAGAACTTCCGACAGAAGTAAGTGCCGAAGAACTTCAACCGGAAGAAGGAAAACCTTCTAAAAGAAGATCACGCGGCAGCAAAAAGCCGAGAATTGAAACAATTGAGGATAAACCTCAAAGCGAATGGTCAGAACAGGTTGTACAAATCAACCGTGTAACAAAAGTTGTAAAAGGCGGTAAAAAATTAAGTTTCCGTGCAATAGTTATTGTAGGAAATAAAAAAGGTCAGGTTGGTATCGGATGCGCTAAAGCCGCAGAAGTTATCATTGCAATTCAAAAAGCAATTGCAGACGGCAGAAAGAATTTAATAACCGTACCTATTTTCAAAACAACAATACCTCATCCTATCACAGGAAAATCAGGTGCAGGATCCGTAATGTTAAGACCTGCTTCACAAGGTACAGGTATTATCGCAGGCGGCGCCGTTCGTCCTGTATTGGAATTGGCCGGTATTGAAAACATTCTGGCAAAATCCTTGGGTTCAAAATCACCTTTGAATGCTGCATATGCAACTATTAACGCGCTCAAAGCACTTACACCTTTTAACGAAGTTGCTAAAAAACGCGGCTTAACAATGGCTGAATTGTTAAATTAATTTACAATTGACTATTTGATATTATATAATTAAATAAAAGGATATAAATTATGGCAAAAACAAAAACAGACAAGATAAAAATTAAACTTGTAAGAAGTTTAATAGGTGCATCAGAATCACAACGCAAAGTCGTTGCAGCTCTTGGCCTATCCAAAAAAGATCAGGTTGTAGAGCATTCTGAATCCCCAACCATCATGGGAATGGTTAACAAAGTATCACACCTTTTGGAAGTGGTAAAATAGCAGAGTACTGCGTACAGTTACAGGTTGTAACGATAGTGGATAGCGAGCAGTTAAATTAAAAAGAGGAAAACAAAATGACAAATATTACATTAGAAGATTTAAGACCTGCAGAAGGTTCAACCCACAAAACTAAACGTGTAGGACGTGGTAGATCATCAGGACGCGGTAAAACATCATGCCGCGGACATAACGGTGAAGGACAGCGCTCAGGAAGCAGTTCAAAAAGAGGCTTTGAAGGCGGTCAAATGCCTGCATACAGAAGATTACCTAAATTAAAAGGTTTTCAGGTAATTAACAAAGTTAATTATGCAGAAATAAATGTAGGCAGGATTGCACAATTAGGCCTTAAAGAAGTTTCTCTGGAAACTTTAAAAGAAGCAAAAAGAATTCACCCGTCATCAGATGGATTAAGAGTTCTTGGCAACGGTGAAATTAAAAAAGCCGTTACGGTTAAAGCAAGTTATGTTACACCATCAGCAAAAGAAAAAATTGAAGCCGCAGGCGGAAAGGTTGAGTTAGTATAATGGCACAAGGTATTAAAATGCCTACAACTGAAGATTTAATGTCAATGTGGCAGGCATCAGGCTTGAAGCAGAAGATTCTCTTCACATTCATAATGATAGCTGCCTTCAGACTCGGTGTACAAATGCCGCTTTTTGGAATTAATAATCAGGTATTTTCCAATATTGCACAAGGTAACAATATAATCGGATTTCTTGATTTGTTTTCAGGCGGAGCATTAGGAACGGTATCCATTTTCGCACTGGGTATCGGGCCTTTTATTACTGCATCAATTATCATTCAGTTGGTTTCTGTAGTAATTCCATCACTGGAAAAGTTACAGAAAGAGGAAGGCGAAGCAGGCAGAAGAAAACTATCACAATATACAAGAATATTCACTGTAATATTAGCAATATTCCAATCATTAATATTTATGTTATATTTGCACCACTTACCCGGCGCAGTATTACCGAATGTTAATCCTGTAATGTTCTTTATAAGTTCTATTGTTGTATTGACGGCAGGCTCAGTTCTTGTAATGTGGATTTCCGAACTTATAACAGAAAAAGGTATAGGAAATGGCGGATCCTTGATAATTTTTGTAGGTATTTTATCGGGTATTCCGGTATATGCTTCAAGGACTGCACAGATGGTAGTGAACAGTACCTCTCTGCAGCTTGGCTTAGCCCTATTGCTTGCAATATTTTTTGCTGCAATGGTATTTATTGTTATAATGCAGGAAGCAGTACGAAAAGTTATAATTGTTAATCCGAAAAGACAGGTAGGAAATAAGGTTTACGGTGGCACGAATTCATTTATTCCATTCAAATTAAACCCCGGCGGAGTTATGCCTATTATCTTTTCAATTGCGATTTTGCTTTTCCCGTCAACCGTGTTAAGCTTAGTCGGCCAGGCCAACTTTAAATCCGAAGCCTTGAAAAATGTGGTTATGTCACTTAACCACTGGTTAAGTCCGGACGGAATAATATATTATGTATTGTATTTCTTGCTAATTGTTGCATTAACTTTCTTTTATGCATCAATCATGCCAAATATGCAGCCAAAAGATATTGCAGAAAACTTGAAAAAATACGGTTCATCCATTCCCGGCATTAAACCGGGCAAGCCTACTGCTGACGCGCTAGATAAAATTTTAACGAAAACAACATTTATCGGCGCAATGGGTCTTGGCATTATCGCACTTGTTCCGTCGCTTGCAAGTTACATTACAAACATAAAAACACTGCAAGGTATCGGCGCGACCTCCTTAATCATTATGGTTGGTGTAGCTCTTGACTTGATTAATCAGGTAAGAACACACCTTCTTGCAAGAAATTATGAATCTTTCTTAAAAGACTAATAATTTAATATACTAAAAAAAAATAGCTCCACTTTTGGGGCTATTTTTTTGTGGGAATTATTAATATTTCGGAGAATGTTTCCAAAGATAAATATTGTAATATGAATATGTAAATCCTCAACTCTTCTGATTGCTCAGCTTTGCCTCTCATAATTGGAGAGGCTTTTTTTATATAAGTTTTTGTTAAGTTGCTGACAAAATTTGACAAATCAGGTATAATATAAAATGTCATTAATTACATTTCAGCAGGTTAAAATTCCAATGAAAGGATATATAAAATGAGAGAATTAATTTCTAAAGATCAGCGAATTATAATGGTGCCGCATGATTTCAAATTTGCGAACAAAGGTATAGTAACAGAGGTTGCTCCGGATTATTTTATAGTAGAGCTTGATTATGAACCGGACGGAGTCTTGAAGAATAACTACTGCGAATTTTATACCCAGACTAAATACGGCACACTCTATTTTGATTCATATGCTAAAGAAATTAACGGAAAATCATTGAAAATAGCAAGTCCGGCAAAACACAAATTCTTACAAAGACGTCAATATACACGTATTAAATACATACTGGACTTAGATTTGTTTGACGGTGACAGTGCTTTAAAGATTACGACACTGGACATATCCGCAGGCGGTATGAAGTTAAAGACACAAGAACACATCAGTATTGATAAAGATTATAAAATTACTTTACCTTTATCTGAAGAACAAAATATTGAATGTAAATTTTCTCCGATACGTATAGAGAAAAACAACGATGGCGGTTATACTGTTTCCGGAAAATTTGAATACACCACAAGCCGCGATAAGATGACATTGATACAGTACTGTGCAAAAAGAAATATAGAAATTAAAAACAAATAGTATGAGTCTGGTGAAACTTTTAAAAAAAAGAAATAAAAAGTTACTTTTTACAACACCTTCTCATTCTCAACATTTTGCGATATACAGACCGCTAAAGTCAATGTATAAAATTGACATTTCGGAAACAGATGCGCATAATCCGACAGAGGCACTTCTAAGGGCTCAGAAGCGCGCAAAAAAGATTTACAAAACAAATTCCACACATTTTCTAACAAACGGCTCTACGAGCGGTATAATAGCATCAGTTTTAACATGTACAAATCCCGGAGAAAAAGTTTTAATCCAACATGATGCACATCCGTCCCACCTTAACGCGGTGAGGCTTGCCGGTGCTGTTCCGATATTTTATGAAACAGAAACAGATCACGAATGGGGAATTCCGCTGGAGACTCCTCCTGAGATGCTTGAAAGTTATCTGAACGCCTACGATATAAAAGCCGTCATTGTAACCTCACCAACTTATGAAGGTATTGTATCAGATATCAAAAAATTAAAGTCCGTATGCGAAAAGCATAATGTTTATTTAATAGTGGATGAAGCGCATGGTGCACTGTATCCGTTTTCAAACAGGCTGCCGGAAAGCGCTGTAAATATAGCTGATTTTACCATTCAATCACTTCATAAAACAGCAGGAGGATTAAATCCTACAGCTCTTTTACATTCCATGAGCAATTTAAATGTCGAAAAAGCCCTGCAAATGATTAATACAACCTCACCTTCTTATCCGCTTCTTGCTTCAATAGAGTCAACCATTGAATATCTTAACAGCTGGTGGGGGAAAAGAAAACTTGACCAGATGCTTGATGAGCTTGAAATTATGAGAGAAGAATGCGCGAACTGCGAATTTTTCGGAGATGATATTACAAAAATTCTTGTACGTGTTTCCGATTTAACAGGTACAGAGCTGTCCGAGATTTTGTTTAACGACTTTGATATAGAAGATGAAAAAACCAATGAAAAATCTACAATGCTATTGTGCGGTATAGGAACAGATAAGAAAAAAATCCAAAAACTAAAAAAAGCATTATTAACTTTGTAACAATTTGTAATAAAAAGCAACTTAATATTAAAGTTTCTACGAAATAAAGCCGATAACCGTAGTAAGGACACAATCAGGAAAGGACAACGCCAACTATGGGAATGGCAGCCTCACAAGCAAGATTACTCTCAATCACCTCTCGTATGGCAGATAATGAGCTAAGGTCTCAGATTATCAACAATGCCAAAATGCGTCTTGCCACCGAAAGTTCCAAGGTAAGCGAAGAATATATTAATGCCTTGAACTCTGCCACAATGATGATATCTAACTATGATACATCAGGCGCAAGTCAATATCAAAAATTAACATTTAACTCATTGACGAGCTACAGTGCATATAATAACCAGTATGGGCTGGTAAATGCAAACGGAAAACTTCTTGTTTCCGAAAAAGATGCTGCAATATATAGAGAAATCCAAAATACAGGCGGTGATTTAGACGATTTTCTTGCCGCATATGGTCTGGAATACAGCTCAACCTATTTCTCAAGCGACACATTTGGCGGTGACGAAATAGAATTTGAAGACATAGGAGAAATATATACAGTTGAAGAACTGGAAGAAATGTATTTCGGAAGCGAAGACGGAAGTATTCTGAGTTATAATAACGCATTACAATCCCAGGCTTACGTTAACTTCTCAGAATATTATAATGAATTGATAACTGCCGATGAAAACTACACAGCTGCAGTAAGCTCTGCTGTTAATGACTATATTTTTGATACGGGTTGGGAAGAGGCTTATAGTAATCTCTCAAGTTCACCCACGTCAACTTTATCATATCTGCAAACTAGATTTGAACAACTTATAGATGAAGGCATCCTAAATGAGGAAAGTGATTGGGTACAAAGTATACGAGATACATTAAAAGCACTAACAATTAATAACGATTCGACACTTAGCGTAAACACAACTGTCGATGTAGTAGATAATGGTAACGGTACATATACCATTGATGATGATATCCTGCTGACTAAAAACGATGAGCACGGTGATAATCAATTAAGTATAGAAACAGCAACTTTTGAGAATGATGATGAGACATTTAGGCTTGAGTCAGATGATTTTGAGGAAGGTGACAGTTATTGTTTTGAAGGTGATTCTATTATATTCGACTATATAATCACATCATCAGAAACAGATGACGATGGTAATGTAACAACAGATGAGACAAGATATACTTATGACTATCAAGGCGGTACAACAGCAAAATTAAGCTATGATATAACAGATGCAGATACCGTACAAGCGCTTATAACTTCAATTATGCTTGAGATTAAGGCAGGTATAACAAGTTACGTAAACCGTGACTACTTTAGTAATGATACTACTAATAGCGTTACACAAAATGCTAAAGCGCAATATGAGGCAGCATTCGAACAATTCGTCAGCTTAGTATTTGGCGATGTCAACGATGATGAACTTGCATTGATAGAGGCTAATAAGGAAGCACTGTATGATCCTGGTCTGATTATAGCCTGGGCAAAAGAAAAAGGAATTTCTACCTCTGAAGATTTTGAAACCATAAAACAAATCTATCTTTTAGACACGTTATTTGATGTTTATGGTGAGCCGGCAGCAGGCTGGATTGACGTAAATAATCCTGACGAAAATGCCGATGCAAAAGTACAATGGTATACAAACCTCTATAACCGTATGGAAGAAGGTTATGCCGTGCTTGAAGACGGACTTGCATCAAGCAATGAGTGGATACAATTCGCCCTGGAAAGCGGACTTGTAACTATGGAACAGGTTGATTCAAATAACAACTGGGTTTCAACAATATACTCTAACATAAGCGATATAACAGAAGTAACTGATGATACAGCTGTTACCAAGGCTGAAGCAGAATACAACAAGGCAATGAACAGTATCGAAAATAAAGATACACGTTATGATTTGGAATTGAAAAATATTGATACCGAGCACAGTTCATTAGAAACTGAATATGACTCTGTTAAGTCAGTTATAGACAAAAATATTGAACGATCATTTAAAATATATTCTTAAATAAAACGATAATCATTATAAAAGAACGACCTTTCCGGTCGTTTTTTTATATCTTTATAAAGATATAAAGATTATGTAAGGAAATTAAAAAATTAACAAATTTTGAATTATAATAATAACAAAGAAATGGAGAAAGAAATGGAAACAGTAAATGAGATTCTTAATAAATTAGAAACAGCAGACAACATTACAAAAAACGAAATTGAAAACGAACTTGTAAATATAGGTTCATCATTAGTACCGCAGCTCGTGGACAAATTACAAGTTGTCAGAGGTATTAAACGTGGTGTTGTTGCTATGACCCTTATAAGAATCGGTAATGCTTCCGTTAAATATTTGAAAAAAGCAGCAGAAGATAACAAAGATTTTGAATGGGTAGCTGAATATTTAATAAGAGAGATACAGGGCGTTAAAGCTGCATAAACTCTCTAGAGCAGATTTTTTAAAATCCGGGGAATTCCGGATTTTTTTATGTTAGTATAAAATCATGCAAAACACTTCATTAAAATACACATGCCTTTTTGGCGGAGGGGCAATCCGTGGCGCCGCATATGCAGGGGCCGTAAAAGCTCTTGAGGAATTAGGGATAGTTCCGGAAAATATCGGCGGCTCCTCTGTAGGTTCAATTGTCGCCGCTCTTATGGCGGTCGGCTATAACGCAGATGAACTGAAAGAGATTTTTCTTGATGTGAACTTTGACTTATTCAGAGACTTTCAATTCGGATTGGGACCCAAATTTGCTTTAAGCAAAGGGGAAGTTTTCCTTGACTGGATAAGGGATTTAATCGAAAGAAAGTATTACGGAAACTCCTATGAAAAAGGCAAAAATAAGGCAGTAACTTTCCGTGAAATAGATAAAAATCTATATATAATTACAACAGATTTGTCAAACTTTGAAAGCAAGGAATTTTCAAGATTTGAGACACCTGATTTTGAGATTGCAACTGCTGTGCGTATTTCATGCAGTATGCCCGGATTAATGAAACCGCTTGAATATAATAATACGCTTCTTGTTGACGGAGATTTGCAAAAAAGTGTACCCATGTGGCGTCTCTCCAAAAATCTTTCAACCGAAAATGACAGAATTTTAGAATTCAGACTTGAAGGCGATTATGAAGGTTCGGACAGAAATGCACTGGATTACGTAAATACAATCTATAGCTGCATAACATCAATTGCAACATCATTCATTGTAGAATGCTACGGACAAAAAGACCGATATGACTATATAGTCATCAACACGGGCGATGTTATCGTTGTTGACTTTAACTATCCGAGGGAAAAACGCGAGGATCTTGTAAAAAGCGGTTATAACCAAACTATCGAGTATTTTACAAAAAAGCTTCCGCACAAAAAAGAACATCTGCTTAAAAATTACTACACTATAAATAAATGCCTTAAAAAAATTGAAAAATATATATCAACCAAAAAAATTATGAAAGCAAAACATGCCATATCAGATTTATTTGTATTTTTATGCGATATAAATGAATACATTGATGACAGCATTATCAATTCAATAAAAGAATTCAACAGGGAGTTTTGCCGCAACATACGATATCCGGCCTTGCTGGGTAAAGTAAAGCTTGAAAATGAACTTGCCGTAAAGAATAATCTTAAATCAGTAATCACCATGCTATCCGATAGAATATATGAAATTGAATCATATCTGGTAAAATTTCCCATTTGACAATTTAAATTGTTTACAGTATTATAAAAAGCGCAAATACGCTTGAATAAACAAATAAAACACAGCGTAACGTACTAATATAACTCAATACTTTGAAAACTTAATTTTTTAACCGTACACCTGAGGCAAGGACTCCGAAATTTAATTGAGTATTAAATTTTAGAGGGGAGGCGCGGCATTATCCTTGCATAACGTTGAAAATTCATGCTCCAGTGGCGGAATCGGCAGACGCGTTGGACTTAAAATCCAATTGGGTTAATCACTCAGTGCCAGTTCAAGTCTGGCCTGGAGCAAATAAAAGACCCCTTGAGGGGTCTTTTTTATTGCCGACTTTTACAAATCTAATGTTTGCCGCAGTTGTAAAACCTTTGCGGTATTCATACTTTTTTACACGGCCAAATTAAGAAGTTAAAACACGATCAATACCGGTCCAATCAAATATATTTGAAGCAGCAAAATCAATTAATTCAGTATCATTTAAGTGTTTCATTTTATCAAAAACAATATCAAAATCTTCGGATGCATCCATAGAAATAACCGGCAGCCCAGCATCTTCAGCCAGTTTTTTAACTTTTGCATCATAATTTACCGCGATAGATTTCACACCAGCCTTAATAGCAATAACAAGCGCATGAAAACGCATTGCAATCATGTATTCAAGATGAGTAATACTATCTATAATTTGATCATTAGATATGCCATACACAATCTCCGCCGTGATTCTTGGATTAAGTGATATCAAAATATTATAGAATTTTTTACAAACTTCCAAATCAATTGAGTCCTGCAAAGAAAAAATTTTAATTTTTTTATCATAAAAATCCTTAACAATCTGCCTTGCAAGCTTGTACAGCAAATCATCATTCATAGTATAAAAATCCCTGAGCTGTATTCCGATAGTGCCTTTTTGCCTGTGTTTTTCCAAATTTAAAGAAAAAATAGGGTCACATAAAAGTTCTGACTTAACACCCAATTTTTCAAGAAGTTTAAGACTTTTATTATCCCTGACAGATATATAAGAACATTTTTTTAGTATTTTTCCGGTGAAAAATTCAGCTATTTTGTTGTTAATCGGTCCTATACCCTGCGCGAATATTATAACTTTTTTCTTGTAACGCAGCGCAGTGACAATAACCCACAGGTAGTAAAGCAAAGACTTTAAGCTTGTGACATCCTGCAAAAGGCTTCCCCCGCCTGAAATTAAAATATCCGACTGCTTTAAAAGTCCTGCCACCTGATAAAAATCAAATGAATAAATAGAATTAACAAAATAATCCATAGATGTTTTTCTTGGATTTGAGGACAGAACAACAATCTCAAAACCCGATTTTTTAAATCTGTCAACAATAAGCGACAGAATAGCCTCATCACCAAAGTTGCCAAAGCCGTAGTAGCCTGAAATTACAACCCGTTTTGCCATCTATACACCTTTAAATGCCGAATAAACTTCATCATGATATGGAATAGACTTAATTGCACCAATACCCTTTGCCTGAATACCGGCCGCTGCAGAAGCAAGTTTAGTTGCTTCAAACGCAGAGCAACCATGAGTTAATCCGTGCAAAAAAGCTCCGTTAAATACATCACCCGAGCATGTCGTGTCACACACATCAGATGTAAAAAATTCCGTATAAGAAACAGTCCCGTTATATCCTGTGTAATATCCCTTATCCAATCCGGATTTTACAACCACAGTGCTTACGCCCTTATCCCATAAATATTTTATTGCTGCGTCAATTGATTCTATTCCGAGAATAGGGATATCGTGTTTTGCACTCATAAAGAGAATATCGACATTTGATATAACTTCATCAAAATACTCTCTTGCCTCATCAATAGAGGAAATTGCCATAATGAAATTAGGGTCATAGGCAGTGAGAAGCTGCATATCTTTAGCGAGGGTAAAACTCCTGTTAACAGCTTCTCTTGCAGACAAAGACAAGGATTGAGTTATCCCTGTGCTGTAAATAATTTTTGCACTTCCGAGATAAGTTTCTGAAATATCATCAGCAGATAGCTTGGAAACAGCCGTCTTTTTACGGTAGAAGGCAAACTCTTTTTCCAAATAACTCGGACGGGCAATCAGATAAAGCCCATTTCTCTCATCTGCAAAAGTAACCTGAGAAATATCCAGTCCTTCGTTTTTCCAGCCCTCCAGCAAAAAATCTTTAAAAGCATCGTTGCCCAGCTTGGTAATAAATCCGACTTTAGAGCCCAATCTGACAGCCGTAACTGCTGTTGCTAAAGCATCACCGCCAAAATATTTATGAAGGCATTCTGCATCTTTCAATTTCGCATCAGTTGATAACTCAACCAAACTTTCACCTATTGCAATTATATCTAACTTTTCTTCCATTAAAACCTCTTAAAGTTTAGCAATTGCTTCCTGCACCCTTTCAGTAATTTGGTCATACGAATATCCTTCGTACAAATCACGTCCGACACCGACTGCTAAAGCACCTGCTGTAATGTAACTTTTGACCTCTGACAGCTTAACATTCCCTTGCGGCACAATATTTAAAAAAGGCATTGGCCGAATCAAATCTTCAATATACAACGTACCTCCAAGTGCCGTAACAGGGTAAACTTTTACTAGCGGAATTCTCGCTTTCCAGGCTTTATA
This sequence comes from uncultured Muribaculaceae bacterium, assembly GCA_964470005.1. Taxonomy (GTDB): domain Bacteria; phylum Cyanobacteriota; class Vampirovibrionia; order Gastranaerophilales; family Gastranaerophilaceae; genus SIG32. Next base: position 5,216 of record CAYYAG010000008.1, on the reverse strand, counting down.
AGCTTCATTTGCAGTGGATGTCCCTGCAATATAAGGAATTTTTTTATCTTTTGATAATTTAACAAGATTCATATGAAAAATCGGCGATGAAAAACACTTTGCGCCTGCTGCAATTGCCGCGTGGGCCTGCATAGACGTTATAATCCCTCCTGCGCAGATATCAGCATGCTTTGAAACAGAACTTATTGCATCATAAATTAAAGGCGCTTCTACATTGACCTCCATAATTTTCAATCCGCCTTTTAAAAGCGCTTCAACCGTACTCACAACAACATCAGGGTTGCTGCTTCTTATAATAGGGAATATTTTCTGCTGCGACAAAGATTTAATTAAATTTTCGTTCATATACTATCCCTTTTTCAAAATTTATTATATCATAAAATTAGGAAGGGCTATGAAAAATTTAAAATCAAAAACATTTTTTATAAAATCAGCGTTAATACATCTATTTTTATCAATATTTGTAATTCTGATTTCATGGCAGTTTTTTGAACCAAACGCCTATAATTTTATGCATAAACTTTTCACTGCACGTACTACTGGTTCAGATAACATAGTGCTTATAGTAATAGATGACAAATCTATTGAGCAGTATCGCTGGCCCTGGCAGAGGAACTTGTACGCGGAAATTTTTGAATATTTGGGGAAATATTCACAGCCTAAACTTATAGCTTTTGACGCTATTTTGTCAAGCCTGGATAAAAATAACCCTGAAGCCGACAGACAACTGTTTAATACAATAAAAAATATTGACAATCTTGTCGTGGGCTTTAGCCCGCTAATTCAAAATTATCCTCCTGATATAGACGGCAAGTCTTACGAGCAGAAGTTCAATAAAAAATTTAAAGTTAACATTGATGACTCAGAACGTCCTTATAAATATACGAAATACAAAAGCCTTTCAAGGTTTCCGGAACCATATTTTAACTCAATAAAATACACCGGCTCTGTCAATACAACACAAAACACAAGCGGATACATAACCTTGAGCGATCAGATTATAAATGTTAACGGATTGAAATATCCCTCACTGGCTTTAAGACTCTATATGCTTTTAAATAACACGGACACTCTGACATTATACAAGAATAAAATATTAGTTAACGAAACAAATCTTGAGATACCGGCAGTCTACTCATATGATGCCATTCAAAATTATATGCGATTTTACAAAACGCAACCTAACAGCGAATACTCCCACAAAAAATATTCCGCAATTGACATTATAAATTCTGCAAGAAATCTTAAACAGGGTAAAAAACCCGTAATAGATCCCGCAGAATTCAAGGATAAAATAGTTTTTGTAGGTGCCAATGCAAAAGCTTCCGCATTGGGACTTGAGGATGCTCTTCCAACGCCTATGCTCCAAAAGCATCCCGGTGTTGATATTCAGGCTACAAATCTTGATAACCTGATTAACAATCAATTCGTTAGACAAACCTCAATCGCTCAGGATTTGATTTTACTTGTAGTTCTTACTGTTATTGTTTTTGTATTAATTGCAAAACTTTCATTTTTCCACTCGCTTGGAATTCTGATTTTGATTGCGGCGGGATACATAGTTTTTTCTGCGTTATGCTTTATGCACGGAATTGCACCGAATGTTATCACTCCGCTTGCTATACAGCTAATCACTATGATTTTCGGGTATTCATACAGATTTATCATTGAAGGTAAAAACAAAGAAAAGATTAAGCAGGCAATGGGGAAATATTTATCTCAGGACATAATGCAAAATGTTGTAAAGAATATAGACGACATAAAGCTTGGCGGTAAAAAGGCCGTCGTAACTGTTCTTTTTGCAGACATAAGAGGATTTACCAGCATAAGTGAAAAACTGACAGCAGAAGAAGTATCCGTTATATTGAATGAATATTTTACCGAGATAGAACCAATAATCAGCAAATATAATGGCGTAATTAACAAATTTATCGGGGATGCTGTAATGGCTATATTTGGCGAACCCATTCAAGATATAAACCATGCCAAAAACGCTGTTCTGTGCGCAAATGAAATGCTGAAAAAAGTTGACGAACTCCGGGATAAATGGCTGTTTGAAGGCAAACCAAAAATTGAAATCGGAATAGGAATTAATACCGGTGAAGCTTTTGTTGGAAACATAGGATCTGAAAGGCGTCTGGAATACACGGTAATTGGTGATATGGTAAATCTTGCGAGCAGGATTGAGAGCTATAACAAGGTTTACAAAACAAATCTATTGATTAGCAGCTCAACCTATTCTTACGTAAGCAGTATAGCTGACGTTATAAAAATTAGTGAGGTTGCGATTCGCGGTAAATCAAAAAAAATGGATATTTATGAAGTTTTGAGGCTTACATAATTGGAAAATCTTGATCAGATAAAACTAGCAATAGATGTTGAAGTTAAACACCGCTACATAGATATTCACGGGCGCAAGCAGGCATTTTCAAGTTACATAAAAAACATTGCAAAAGAAAATTATAAGAATTCAAAAAAAAATCCTAAATGGGCTCTTATGATTGAAACTTTTGAGCATTACCCGTTTGCATCAGTTAATGAAAGAAGAAAGGCAATAGAAAATCTTATCAAGGTTATAAAATCAGAACTCGGGGAAAAAGATGAACAAAACACACCTACCGCCAAAAAACCTGCCAGCCAAACTGATGTTATGTACGTAAAAGGCGTTGGACCAAAAGTCGCATATAAGCTTAATAAATTGGGGATTTATACTGCCCAGGATTTGATAATGTATTTTCCCCGCAAGCATGTTGACTATTCTTCAAGAACTTTGATTTGTAATCTAAAAGAAGGCACGACTACAACCGTTTTTGGATATATAAAATCAGTTTCCGCATTTAATACAAAAAACAACCTATCCGTTGTTAAAGTAACTATAGCAGATGAGAGCGGCAAATTAGAGCTGAATTTTTTCCATTCAAAAAGCAACCGGTTTATGCTTGAAAGAATTAAAGCACAATTTCCGAAAAATGCCGGCATTATGGTTTCCGGAACGGTAAAGATGAACAATTACAGCCATAAATTAACAATTGATAAACCGACATATTCAATTATGACCGGTGAATTTTTGGAGAATTCCGGCTCCAACCTGAATATAGCAAGAATAGTTCCTATTTACACCGTATGCGAAGACTTAAGCATTAAAACACTCCGCAGGGCAATTTTCAATGCAATTCAGCTTTATAAAGATGAAATTATAAATATAGTACCGGATGGAATTCGCGAGCGCCTGGGGATTTTGGATAAGAAAACCGCAGTTGAACAGATACATTTTCCGGAGAGCATGGACATGCTTGAGCATGCTCGATTTTCTTTAATTTTTGAAGAACTTTTTCTCATACAGCTAAAATTAATAAGATTACGTGAAAATACAGCCCGAAACACCAGATCCGTAGCGTTAAATATCAAACAAGACGGGATTGTTCAAAAATTTATTCACAGTTTGCCGTTTGAGCTTACAAAAGCACAAAAAGATGCCGTTAACGAAATACTTAATGACCTTCATTCGGAAGAACCCATGCAAAGGCTTTTACAAGGTGACGTAGGCAGCGGAAAGACAGTTGTAGCTACGATAATGCTTCTTGCTGCTGTTGAAAACGGTTATCAAGGTGCTATTATGGCGCCAACGGAAATCCTTGCGCAGCAGCATTACAACAATATGATACAGTGGCTCACACCTCTTGGATTAAGTGTCGGTCTGTTTTTAGGAAGTCATGGTAAAAAGGTTCGCGCCAAATTTGAAACAGCACTGCGAAACGGTCAAATGAATATAGCGGTGGGCACACATGCCCTTATTCAGGATAATATTGAATTTGCAAATCTGGGGGCAATTGTTGTTGATGAACAGCATAGATTCGGAGTAAAACAGAGAAATGTGTTAAAGAAAAAATCTCAAAATCCGCAGATTTTGACCATGACTGCAACCCCTATTCCACGAACTTTGGCTCTCACTGTTCACGGCGATCTTGATTTAACCGTAATAAATGAACTTCCCAAAGGCAGATTGCCAATTAAAACAACACTTACAAGCTCCCACAGAGGCGTCTGGGAACTTGTGCGCAGAGAACTCAACTACGGCAGACAGGCATATGTTGTTTATCCTCTCATTGATGAGAGTGAATCCCTTGCGGCAAAAGCAGCAACGATTGAGGCCGAAAAATTGCAAACCGAAATTTTTCCGGACTTCAAAGTCGGACTTTTGCACGGCAAACTCAAAAATGATGAAAAAGAGCAGGTCATGACAGACTTTAAAAACAAAAAATACAACATCCTGGTTTCAACAACAGTTGTAGAAGTCGGTGTAGATGTTCCAAATGCAACAGTAATGGTTATAGAAAATGCGGAACGTTTCGGACTTTCACAGTTGCATCAATTACGCGGACGTGTTGGCAGAAGCAGTCTGCAATCTTATTGTATCCTCGTCAGTACAAGCCGTACGCAAGAAACTAAAGAACGCCTCAATATTATGACCCAAACTAATGACGGCTTTGTAATAGCGGAAAAGGACTTGCAGCTTCGAGGTCCGGGCGAATTTCTGGGCACCCGGCAGAGCGGTTTGCCGGATTTAATTATTTCTGATCTCGTACGCGACGCTAAAATACTTGAACTTGCCAGAAATGAAGCAATAAATTTTTTGAAGGAATATGATATTAATAATTTTTTAGCCTTAAAAAATGCAACCTCTCTGGAAATCTTCACAGGGTTAGATATATAAGCTTTTTGGGTATATATAAGTTTACAGGATTAAGGCGAAATATAAACTTTTGTAACATTCATTTACCCCAATTTAGCAATTATATAATTCATATATACTTTTTATATATAACGGCTTGAATAAGGAGAAATTTATGGCAATCCGACACGCAATGTCATTTTCCAAATCACGATCCCAACCAGTAGTTATTAACAAAACCTACGTTATAAACCAACAACCTGCAGTTAAGAAGAACAACGGGGTTTTTTGGGGTAGCTTTGCAGGAGGATTTCTTACCAGTATTTTTAATAGCATTTCAAATAATTATAATAGTACACCATCCATAAATATGGGTGATCAAAACGTGTATGAATATTTAAACAAAGTTTTAAAAACTAAGACAGAAAAAACAGATTCGACGGACAATGATGATAATACATCAACTCCGACGAATAATACAGAAGAAATTCCGACGAATAATACAGAAGAAATTCCGACGAATAATACAGAAGAAATTCCGACG
>CAYYAG010000007.1:0-49201 GCA_964470005.1 uncultured Muribaculaceae bacterium | reverse complement strand
AATTAACCGTAAAATTATGTCTATCAAAATAATCTCAGTTCCTTATCTTTTATAACTAAAGACTTTTTTGACAAATACAACAAATAAAAAAAGGATTAGGAAAAATCCTATCCTCTTTTTATCTGGGCCGCAGTGGACTCGAACCACCGACCTCACCCTTATCAGGGGTGCGCTCTAACCACCTGAGCTAGCAGCCCATATTTCTATTCTATTGTAAATTGATTTTGAATCAATACCCTCGGGCCATGACCCTTGTCTCTCAACAACCCTATGTTGTCTCGTTTGGTACAAGCTCTAACCTTATGAGATGATACCCTCTTTTCGGCAATTCCTAATTTATCATGGATATTTTTTAAAATCAAGCGGTTTTCTTATTTTATCATGTTAAGAAAAGTTACAAAAACTGTATCCGCTGTAATTTGGCCTTATAAAAAACGTTATTATATATAACGAGGATTAACTATGTCTATTGTAATTGATACCAATTTAGCATATCTTCAAACCCGACTGAATCTGTCGGCTGAAAAACTTGAGCTATATCAGGGTAAATCAATTGAAGATGTACTTGAGGCAGAAGTTGCTGCAGGCAACCAGCTTGCTATTGAGTTGGCTAATGAATTATTGACAAATGTTGACCTGCTTATTGAAATTTTCAAACTCGCAAATCCTAATAATAAGTTTATAATACTTATGAATATGAATGAACAACAGTTAAAAGAATTCCTTCCTCTTATGGAACATAATGACCTTGTTCAGGGATTAATGTATTTTACTCAGGATAAACTTTTAAATATGCTGGAAGAAATACCCTCCGAACAGCTTGTACAAACCGTATTACAAATGTTTTCCGAAGAAGAAGTTATACAGCTTGTTCCAGATGAACAATTGGATAATATTTTAACCTTCCATGACCTTGATAAAAATAAAGTTCTTCAACATTTGAAATCTATTCCCCCGGAATACATAGCTCAAATGCTTGAAAGTGTTACCGGTGAAGAAGCTGAAGAACAAAATCAATATGATATGATAAAACAGGTTGGGAATTTGAATCCGCTTGAATATAAAGATGCTCTTACAAGTTTACAACCTACTCAAAAACAACAATTGACACTTTCCTTAACAAAGGAAAATCCCGAACTTTATCAGTTAATTGATGCAAGAGCTTATACAAATATGATTAACGTGCATAAGCAAAAGCCTGAACTTGTAAAAGCTATGACGGTAATTGAAGATGAACACCTCATTAATATGATTGGTCAACTGCCGAATGATTTGATGGCAATTGTTATAACACAACTTGATACAGAAGACTTCGCAGAACAGTTAATGAAGAAAAATCCGGAAATTATTGCGGATTTAATTGCCGTTTAATACTTTAAATGCAAGTTCTATTGCCTGATTGGCAAATTGACGCTTCATTTCTTTTCTTTCCAACCCGGGATTTAATAGAATCTTTTTAATATGGGTTTTATCCTTATATCTGCACGAAATGTAACAAAGTCCTACAGGCTTTTCTTTTGTGCCGCCTGTGGGGCCTGCAATACCTGTGGTACATAACGCGATATCACAGCCTGTTTTCTGCATCAACCCTTCTGCCATCTCCTTTGCACATTCTTCGCTTACCGCTCCATATCGCTCAAGTACTTCTGAATGTACTCCCAAAATATCCTGCTTAGCTTCATTTGAGTATGTAACAAAATTAACTTTTATATAGGCAGAACTTCCTGATATATCAGTCAACATTGAACTGACAAGACCTCCGGTACAGGATTCTGCCGTTGATATCACTAATCTCTTTTTTAATAATATTTTTGTTAATTTTTCTATCATAATTAAAACATATTTTAACATAGGAATGACAATTTTTCATCTTGTTATATCATGATAAAATACAAAGGAGAAAGGCATGCCGGCAGTTAAAGAAAAAAATAATCAGGGAAATCTTCTACCTCAAAATATTGAGGCAGAAGAAGCTGTTTTGGGGGCAGTACTTGTAAATCCTGATGTTTTGACAAAAGTTGTTGAAACCCTAAAACCGGAAAGTTTTTACAAACCTGCGCACAAATATGTTTATGAAGCTATGCTGCAACTTTTCAATACTAATGAACGGATTGATTTGGTATCAGTATCAGATGTGCTGAGCTATAACTCTAAGCTGGAGGCTGTTGGAGGACGCGCATTTATAAATGATTTGAGCTATAAAACTATTACTACCTCAAATATTGAATATTACGCAAAAATAGTACAGGAAAAAGCAGTAAAAAGAGCCTTAATAAATGCCGGCAGTGAAATAGTATCTTTTGGATACGATATGAATCCCATTGATGACTCCCTTGAAAGTGCCGAGAAGCTTATTTTTGATATAGCATCAAAAAAAGCTACAACTGATTTAAGCCACATTAAAGATCTTGTATTAAATTCTTATCAAAAGATGGAATACCGTTATGAACACAGGGATGAACTCAGCGGATTAAGAACAGATTTTTATGAACTTGATAATATTACAAGCGGACTTCAAAAATCCGACTTAATAATACTTGCGGCACGTCCTTCAATGGGTAAAACAGCATTTGCTCTAAATATTGCCCAAAATGTTGCACTAAAAGAAAAAGTTCCGGTTGCCATCTTCTCCCTTGAAATGTCCAAAGAACAGCTTGTACAACGTATGCTTTGCTCACAGGCAGAAGTTGATACCCAGCGTATTAAAACAGGTAATATGAACCAAAAAGACTGGGATAAAATTGTAAACGCAATGAATGATTTTGCAAATGCTCCAATCTTTATTGATGATACCAGCGGCTGCACCTTAACCGATATAAGGGCAAAATGCCGCAGGCTAAAAATGGAACAAAAAGATTTAGGCTTAATTGTAATTGATTATTTACAATTAATGGAAGGTACCGGCAGGGAAGATCGTATGCAGCAAATTTCTGCAATATCAAGAGGATTGAAAACTCTTGCACGTGAACTTGATGTTCCGGTAATTGCACTTTCACAATTATCACGTGCGGTTGAATCCCGAAATGATAAACGCCCTATGCTGTCAGACTTGAGAGAATCAGGTGCAATAGAACAGGATGCAGATATTGTAATGTTTATCTACCGCGAGGAATATTATAATAAAAATGAAGAAGGCAACGAAATTGCAGCAACCGCAAAAGGTGAATCCGAAATTATTATCGCAAAACACAGAAACGGTCCTGTTGGCGCTGTAAAACTCCTTTTTCAATCTAACATTACGAAATTCAAAAATCCAGTTAAAACCAATGTGTTTTAATTTAATCGATTTATAAATATATTGTTAACTTTCAGCAAAATGTTTCAAAATTTGTTATAATCAAAATATGGATAACTACGAGGATTTTATATCAACGGTAAGCCACGAGCTCAGAACACCTTTGACATCCATAAGGGGGTTTGCACAAACCCTGCTCAACTCGTGGGACAAATTGGATGACGAAAATAAGAAAAAATTTTTAAAAATTATCGAAGACCAGTCAAACAGACTTATCGGACTTGTAGAAAACATGCTTTCGGTTACAAAACTTCAGTCGCAAAAAGATATTCTGATTTTTAAAGAAGCTAACTTGAAATATCTTATTGAACCTGTAATAGATATTGTTAAAAATACATACACAACGCATAAATTTGAATTTATATTCAACGAAAAAACCCCAACCATAATTATAGATAAAGATAAATTTCAGCAAATAATGACAAACTTGATTGAGAATGCTGCCAAATACTCAAACGAGAATACAACAATAACAATATCAACCGAACCGGCAGGCGATTATGTTTCAATAAAAGTAACTGATAGAGGCGTAGGGATTTTGCCGGAGAATTACAACAAAATTTTCACTAAGTTTTCCAGGATAGATAACCCTTTAACCAGAAAAGTTCAAGGCAGCGGACTCGGGTTGTATATAACAAAAAACCTTGTTGAAAAAATGGACGGCAGAATTTCCGTAATTTCAGGCAGCGGCGAAACAACATTTGAAGTTTTATTTCCGATAAAAAGCGTTGAGGAACAGGCGAGGACAAAATGCAGTCGGTAACATTATTGATAGATAAAAGGCGCGAGCTATCAACTAAATATAAAAAGTTACTTGAATCAGAAAGTAACTCCGTCCTTGTTTCAAAAAACCTTTTAAGCGCAATGAAAACTATTCAGGATAACGAACCTGATTTGATTATAATATCTGATAGCATAGACAGCGACCTTTCAGATTATTGCAAAAAAATCCGCGCACTTACTTATAACATGCGGCCGATAATTATTGCAATATCCAAATCCGCTGAAATTGACGACAGATTAAAAGTTTTAGAAAACGGAGCAGACGATTTTATCAGTGAACCCGTTAATACGGATGAATTTGTAATGCGAATAAAAGCACACTTAAGGCGTGAATTTGAAACAAACCTCGATGCAAAAAAACTTCTGCCGAATAAAAACTACTCTCTCCGCGCTTTAAAAAGAATTCTAAACTCAAAGACTAACTGGGCAGCAATGCTTGTTTCCATAGATAACTTCGATAACTATAAAGAAACATATACCGAACTTGCCTCAGATAAATTAATTAAAACTTTTTGTGCAATCATACGCTCAGCCTTAAATAAAGAAGATTACTTCGGGCTTGTTTCTGATAATGAATTTTTAATTATAACCGATATGTACAAAGCTGATAAAATAGCCAATTATTTAACCTTTGCAATTGATTCCGTATCTCCAAAATTTTATTCTTCTGAAGATGTGACCCGCGGTTATATGATAATGCAAGGAGATGAATTCGCAGGACGCAGATGTGAATTTATACACGCAACAATAGGCGTTGTAACAAATGAGTTTAATAATTTTACAAATATTACACAAATAATAAGCACACTTGTACAAACCAGAAATATGGCTTATACCCCCGCAAGATCAAACTATTTAATAGAACGGCCTAAAATTACTGCGGAAAATGCAATAATAGAAAAAGTTTATAATAATAAAGTTAAAATAATTGAACCTGATGAGGCAATGAATACCCTTTTAAAGACCATTTTAGAACTTCAAGGTTATGAAATTATTGATGATTATAATACAACAATCCCTTCAGTAATTATTTTGGATGCAGGCGACATAGAAACACAACAAGGCTTAGATCTTTGCAAAGCACTTAAGAAAGATGTTAAATTTATCAATTCAAAATTAATTGTTACATCAATATTTCACGATAAAGAAACTGTTTTAAACTGCGGTGCGGATCTATATATGCCAAAACCTTATGAATTAACTCATCTGGTCAAATGGGTAGATACTTTTGTAAGAGAATTTAACCGATAAGTTGTTCTAACTTTTGTGCATTTTCAGAGGCTGTTTTTGCCTGAGAGGCTGTAACTTTCCTCATATATGTTCTTAAAGCTTCTCTAATTAATTCACTGCGAGATCTTTGTTCTGTCAAGGCAAGCCCGTCAACTTTATTCAAAAAATCATCAGGCATAGTTACCAGTATTTTTGCCATAAATTTTTTCCTTTATATTTCAAATATATTCTAACATATTATCAGATATTCCGCAACCGGATTAAGTACTATAGACTATGGACAAAACACACAAATTTGAATACTATAAAATATATTAAATGAAAGGAGAATTATATGGACGAAAACAACAACAATTATGAACATAGGGGTACGGTTCATCCTGTTTTAAAAATTTTAACATACGGTTTAATGGCATTAGTAGGTGCATTTTTAGCTTTTTATGTTGTTACTGACTGGTATTTCAAGGCAATGCTCAATCCCGTTAATCAAATGAAAAGAATGGATAGAGCAATTGAAAAACGCGACCGACAAATGGAAAAAGCCTTTAAGAAAGCTTTCCATGGAACTGAAAGACTTCAGGAAAGGACAAACCATATTATCAAACTTGAACAAGATGATAATGCTTATAAAGTTTTTGTGGACTTAGTTCCGTTAAATGACAGCGAAAAAAATGTTGATATTAAAACCAACGGGAATATTTTAACAGTAAAAGCAGCAGGAATTCACGGTTTTGGCAACAGGAAATCACTTGTTGAATTTACCCAGAGCTATATGTTCGGCGACAATGTTAACCTAAGTAAATTAACAAAAGAACGCAAAGGCGATATGTACATCATAACAATTCCTATAGAAGATTAGTTGAGGGGCGGCAAATCCGCCCTTTTTATGTTATAATAAGGTTATGAAAAAAATATTAGTAGTAGACGATTCGCCAAGCTGGATAAGACATCACGTTTTTAACATTAAATACATATTCGGGGAAGAAAATGTAACTATTTTAACGGCAAACTCTGCCCGTGAGGGCGACAAAATTTTATCCGGAAATATTGACGAACCTTTTGATATAATATTTACGGACATGCAAATGGAGCCTGATTTTTTACCGCTAAATGCCGGCGAATGGCTTATAAAACAAATCCAATTCTATCCGGAATATAAAAAAACAAAAATTGTAATAATTTCCGCATCACCCAAAATAGACAAAATTGCTGAAAAATACGGTGTTGAATACATACCCAAAAGACTTTGCCAGACAACAGTGCCTTACGAAAAAATACTATATTCAAAACAGTAAAAGAAAATTCATCGACAAATATAATTCTCAGGCGAGTGACATACTGACTATCTGAGATTTTTATTTTTATGTTATAATTCCTGTGAGAGATATTTTGCAGGAAAAATTTTATGTCAATTATTATAATGATAATTCTATTAAGCGTTCTGATACTTGTACATGAGGCAGGACATTTTTTAGCGGCAAAAGCTTTTAAAATGAAAGTAGCCAAATTTGGTTTTGGGCTTCCAATAGGCCCCACTTTATGGGAAAAGCAGGTAGGAGATTTGAAAGTTCTTGTACATGCATTTTTACTTGGCGGCTATGTAGCTTTTCCAGATGACGATAAGGAATTAGACCTGCCAAAAGATTCTCCTGACAGGTTTTTAAACCGTCCTATATATCAAAGGCTGATTGTTGTTTCCGCAGGTGTAACTGCAAATGTCATTTGTGCATTTGTTTTTGTACTTTTAACCGCACTATTATGGGGACATATGCCCTCCGGCAAATACGATGTTTATGTAAATCAAATTGTAGCAGAACAAGACCAATCCGTCTGGTCTTCCGGTCTTGAAAAAGGTGACAAGATAATCCGCGTTAATGGCTCTGATATAGATACAAGTTACGGGCTTTTGGCTTACGCTCAACTTAGCCCCAAAAATGACGGCAAGGTTGATGAGGAATTTGTTGAAGAGAATTATAACAATTTAAAAAAACTTAATCCTGCTTATCAAAAGGATGAAATAATTCCTGAAGATGTGCTTGTTCAGCTTCCGGCGCAAAAGCCTGAAAATGCTATTTCTCTTACCCGAAATATGCTTAAAGGCTTCCAAAAATATGAGGATAACCAGATTAAATTAACTGATACACAAAAAGATTTACGTGACAAAATTGTTGGAAAGTCCTACATAATCTCTGACGGAACATTATCCTTAAATGACCTGGCTTTTGCACTATCTGACAGTGTAAGACCTTTAAATATAACAGTTTTAAGAGACGGAAAAGAAATTCTTCTTAAACCTATTTACCCTAATGAAAAAGGACAAATCGGTGTTCAACTTGATGTAAAAGAAGTTTTAATCCCGACCAAAGGGCTCAAATCTGCCGTTATTACAAGCGGAAAATATCTTTACGATCAGACTTATATGCTTTTATACGGATTATATCAGATTGTAAGCGGTAAAATTCCTTTAAAAGATTTGCATGGTATTATTGCAATAACCAAAGTGGGCGGGGATATAATCGACAACAGCGGCTTTTTCTCCGGACTCTTATTAATCGCAATAATTTCACTGGATCTCGCCATAGTAAACTTTCTTCCAATACCTGCATTGGACGGCGGTCATGTGTTATTTTTAATCATAGAAAAGCTGCGCGGAAAACCCCTTGAAGAAGAAACTATTGACAAAATCGGCACTGTAGGATTTATGTTTTTAATCTTGTTGATGGTTTTTGTAATCTTTAACGATATCTTTGCACTTGTTACAAAACAGCTTTAAGTGCCCGGCTTTTTAAGTTTTGCAAAATCATCTCTTATCTCACCCGCTTTTCTCTCAAGCTGATTATAAACCTGTGAGTTAATTTCCCCGCCGATAAGAAGAAGAATAGACGTATAGTAAAGCCATACCATTAACACAATAAATGCACCAATAATACCGTAAACAAGGTTGTATGTCTTTAAATTATTAACATAAACAGAAAACCCCCAGGAACCGACAAGCCAAAATGTGCAGAAAAATAAAGTTCCCGGCAAAGCACTGGCACGTTTGAATGCTTCATTCCCGCGTAAATCAGGCAGAATGTAGTAACTTAGAAATGCCATTAAATATAATGCTAAAAATGCGACCGGCCAACGCAATGTTAGTAACATAACCGCAATCTTATATGACATATGAAAGTGCTGTACCGCAAAATTTATAATAACTTTTCCAAATACAATAAGGTTTATACTCAAAAATAATACCAACGTATTAACTATAACCATTATAAAGGACAAAAGCCTCGTATATATAAAGTTTCTGGTTTCTTCAACTTTATAGGCACGATTAAGCCCTTTCAAAACAACAGCCACACTGTTTGTAGACAGCACTATGGTCACAATAACACCTATTACTGCCATAATATCTCCCTGCTGGAATATCATTACCTCCGACAAAACAGATAAAATTAAATTCATAGCTTCTTCCGGCATTATGTTGGAAAGCGCCAGCAAAATAGGATCCATATATGACTTATTTCCCATCCAGCCAAATACGGCCATTAAGAATAACATAAACGGGAAAATACCTATAACCATCATAAATCCCATTTCTGCAGCCATACCGTAGAAATCGTTTTTTATAATTGATATAACCAATCTTTTTACAGCTCTGATAAATGTTTTATTTTTCACAGCTCATGCTTCCTAATTTCTTGCAAAATCCTTTTAATTGATTCTTCGACATTATATTTCAAAGTACATCCGGCTGCAAATTTATGACCGCCGCCGCCGAACAAACCACAGATTTCCGCAACATCAATTTTTTTACTTCTCATAGAAATTTTGCAGCCGCCGTTTTTCATTTCTTTAGCAACAAATGCAACACTTGTTGATGTTATCGCCCGGAGCCTTTCTACCAAACCTTCTGCAAATTCTTCATCGGTATTAAATTTTTCCATATCTTTTTTATATACGGTTGTATAAACTATTTTGTCATCATCAAGAAACACAGCTTTTTCAACGCAATATGACTGGCATAATGCCATTCCTTTCGTATAAGTTTCATAACAGTTCCTGAACATTGTATTGGGCGACACACCAATTCTCAGCATATCAGCCGCATATTCCAGACACCTTGCTGAAGTATTATCAAATCTAAAAGAACCTGTATCCGTTAAAATACCTACATATAAACAAACAGCAATCTCCAAATTAATCTTCCAATTAAGGGCTTTAGCAATTGAATATACAACCTCTGCAGAAGAACTTGCGTCACCCTCTATAAAATTCAAATCAGCATAACCTATATTTGTTATATGGTGATCTATATTAACAGTTTTTTTTGCTTTTTCAAATAGGATTTTGCCGTCACAAATCCTATTAATAGCCGCAACATCGACATTTATAACAAGATCATATACTCTTGATTTATCAAATTCATCAATATGTTTTGCAGAATTTATATTCGGAATAAACTTATATTTCTCAGGAACTTTTGATACAACAAGCATATCACATGTCTTTTTAAAATTAAGTTTAATCAGTGAATAAAGCCCGCACATAGAGCCAAGGGTATCACCGTCGGGATTTACATGTGATGTAATTAATATATTTTTAGAAGACTTTATGATATCATTTAATTGATCCACTTCCATTCTCTAATAATAACATAAAAAACTTAAGGAACAAACTCGTGAAGAAAGTATTATATACAAACTTTGTTTCAACCGAAGAAATTATTGCGGAGATGCTTGAAAACAAAGATATTAAAAAAGCCGTCACACGCAGCAATCTTTATAAATTTTGGTCAAATGTTGTCGGTAAAAAATTTTCCGAAAAATCTAAACCTTACTCTATACTTGGAGGAGGAACCATGGTAATTGCCTGCGAAAACGCAATTGTAGCACAGGAATTAATGCTTAAAAAAACACAGCTTCTTATAAAATTTCAACCCTACTTGAAATCTTTAAAAATAAAAGTTAAAGATTTAAAATTTGACCCCAAAAAATGGCAGGTTGAAGATGAGGATTAAACATTATGCATCTTATCAAAGATATCTTTTCTCTGGACCCAAACTTCCATACCTAATTCTTGACCAATCCGTGTAAGATTTTCTTTTATTTCTTTAAAAGTAAATTTGGATTTTGAGATATTCCCGAGCAGGAACATCACAAAATGTCCTTGCATAATAGTTTGTTTAATATCTTCTATGTTTACCTCAAGAGCCGCAAGCGCCGTTGCAACCTTCGCAACAATACCCACTTTATCTATACCTGAAACTGTAACAATTATTTGTTGATCCGACATAAAACCGCCTATGCTTCTGATTTAATTTTTTTTAACCAATCTCCGTTAACAAATTTACCGACATCATGTCTTTTGCAATATTCATTGAAATCGCGTTTTATTTCAGGAGACATAATATACAATGCAATAATATTAGGCACGCACATTGCAATCATCATGGCATCAGTAATATATATTACAGAACCTACATTCATTGCAGACCCAATAACAATAAAGATACAATAAATTAAATTGAATGTAAGATTACGCTTTTTACCCTCACCCAACAAAAAGTTCCAGGCCTTCAAACCATAATATGACCAAGAAATCAATGTTGACAATGCAAACATAATAACAACTATTGATAAAATGTACGGGAAGAAAGAAATTACTGATTGAAATGCAGTTGATGCAAGCTCAATACCGGAAATTCCCTGTGCACCCATAACAAATGTACCTGAAAACAGTATTGCAAATGATGTCAAAAGACATAAAATACCAGTTAAAAATGTTTCAATAAGTGCAACAAAACCCTGAGAAACCGGCTCATTAGTTTTAACTGTCGCATAAGCAATAGCAGCAGCGCCTGTACCGGCCTCATTACATTGCACTGAACGCCTCAGACCTATGATTATAGTTCCGAACACACCCCCCGCAACAGCCTGCGGACAAAACGCCTCCTTCACAATTACCATAAGCCCATGCGGAATTGCCGCATAATTAGCAAGTATTACAACCAAAGACGCACCTATATATAAGAAACACATTGTCGGAACAAGAATCGTTGTTATCTTGGAAATACTTTTAATTCCTCCAACAACACTCATCCAAACCAACACGGCAATAATAAGCCCGAATACCCATGTGTAACCATGCATAAGACTGTTCACACCGCCTGTAATATGTACAAGCTGATGTGCTGATTGGTTAATCTGAATCATATTACCGCCTGAAATTGCACCCCCGATGCAAAGAAATGCAAATATGGCAGACAAAGGCTGACCTAACCAGCGTAATTTTTTTCTGGTAAGTCCGTGTGCAATATAGTGCATCGGACCTCCGGAAACTGTTCCGTCAAGGTTAAACCTTCTGTATTTAACCGCCAATGTAGCCTCCACAAATTTAATAGACATGCCTAATAATGCGCCTATAAAAATCCAAAATGCAGCACCCGGGCCGCCTATAGAAATTGAAATTGCTACACCTGCAATACTGCCGATGCCTATAGTTCCGGATAACGCTGTTGCTAACGCCTGAAAAGATGAAACTTCACCGTTAGAATCAGAATCTTTATCAACAGGTTTTGCAACAGTGTCTACAGCATGTTTTAGCCCCCATAAAGATACACCTTTAAAGTATATTGTGAAGAAAAACCCCGCAAACAAAATCCAGAAAATAATTATCGGAACCTGTGATGAGCCGATTGATACCGGAAAAAAGACAATATCCGCTATCCCGTCGCAAATAGGAGCAACATATTTGTCCATCATTGCATCAATATTCACAGCATGCGCATATTGAATGTTAGATAATAGTGTAAAAAGTACAAGTAAAAATTTCTTCATAAAAATATCCTTTCGGGGATTCTATACCAATTCGGCTAATGTTAACCAACCTATTACTATCATAGCAAAAACATTTTTTATGCTGAATGTTTTTTCAAAAATGTTAAAATATCGTTGCAATTAAAATAACAATTACTGTATCAATTTATTAAAATAATTCAGCATACATCTGAAAAAAGTTTTGCCACCTTTTTCAACAAATATACAAGACACATTGCCTTCAAATGATAATCCATTGCCAAATAAGATTATATACCAGAAACAGGCTCTATATCTATTTAGAGAAAACATCATTCCCCGTTATTATTAATTTTTCAATATACTTTCCTTATCTATTTGTTGAAAGCCAATGTATGGAAAATTGCAAATTGTAAACTATGAAACCCTTTATACAAAAGGAAGTACACTTGAACTGTATTTTTTTTCGCAAAAATGTTATAATAACCAAAGTAGGAAAAAGATTTTATGATGAGTAAAACTAAAAAGTTATCTATCGCCTTCTACTGGCACATGCACCAGCCTGTTTATCAACTCACTCCGGATGGAGATTATTTAATGCCATGGGTAAGACTTCATGCCGTAAAAGATTATCTGGATATGGTTAAAATCTTGGAAAAATTCAAATGCCTCAAGCTTAATTTCAATCTTGTTCCCGTTCTTTTGGATTGTATAATTGACTATGCAGAACACGATATACACGACCTGCACTCAAGATTAACAATAACCCCTGTAGAGATGCTTTCTGATGATGAAAAATTATTTATAAAAAATAATTTTTTTGATGCCAACTATCAATCAATGATTCTGCCCTATGAGGAGTACAACCGGCTATACCATAAAATTCAGGCCAATCCGGATACCGGTATTGAAATTTTTTCCGATCAGGAATACTCTGATTTAATGGCTCTATTTAATCTTACCTGGATTGACCCTGTTTATAAAACAAAATATCCTGAGTTAAAAAAATTAGACAAAAAAGGCAAAAATTATACTATTGAAGACAGAGTTAATATAATAAAAATTCAACGGGATATTATGAAACAGATAATCCCTACATATAAAAAATACCTTGAAAAAGGCAGAATTGAGATTACAACAAGCCCCTATTATCATCCGATCTTACCAATATTGCTTGATAATAAAAGCATAAAGAAAACAACCGAAAACGCTCCTCAGGTTTTAAAAACATATCTTGACGGTAAACTTCAAACGAAAATGGCGCTTGACAGAATTGAAGAACTCTTTGGTAAACGCCCGCGGGGTATCTGGCCGTCTGAACACTGCATAAGTCCAAAAACCCTTTATATGTTATCAACACTTGGTGTTGACTGGACTATTTCTGATGAAGGAATATTATCAGATTCAATCAACTTTGAATTTATAAGAGATTTCAAAGGGCATCTTGAAGATCCTTATCACCTCGTCAAATCCTATGATTATAAAATAAATAATAATGATATAAAAATCATCTTCCGTGAAAGCACTATTCCAAACCTTATAAGTTTTGAATATCCGAATCATAATCCAATAGCAGCGGCAAATGACCTGTACGACAGAATAAAAGTAATTCAAAGTAAACTTTTGTCATCACCTGACAGTAATCATTTACTGACTATTGCAATGGATGGCGAAAATTGCTGGGAAAACTACTTAGAAGACGGTTTTTCTTTCTTAAAAACAATTTATACTCTTTTAGAAGACGATGAAACACTTGAAACTGTATTAATAAGCGATTATATAGACAGGGAAACAAATCATAAACCTCTGGA
Organism: uncultured Muribaculaceae bacterium; assembly: GCA_964470005.1. Classification (GTDB taxonomy): domain Bacteria; phylum Cyanobacteriota; class Vampirovibrionia; order Gastranaerophilales; family Gastranaerophilaceae; genus SIG32. The sequence continues at coordinate 35,300 of CAYYAG010000007.1, read as the reverse complement.
AAAAATCAGTTCGGGTTCCTGGATAAACAGAAACTTTAAATTATGGATAGATGAACCGTTAAAAAATCTTGCTTGGAATTACCTGAAACGAGTTCGTGACGACTTTTCCAAATATGTAAAAAAACATCCATTAAACCCGCATATTCTAGACGCTCGAAAAGAACTCTTTATATGCGAAGGCAGTGACTGGTTCTGGTGGTACGGAGAACCGAATGATTCAGGGCGTGATAATATTTTTGACTATATCTTCCGTGAACATCTGAAAAATATTTATCTGTATCTTGGGTTGAAAACTCCGGAATATTTGGATGAACCTTTGGCAACTGCTTTTACCAAACCTTCAAGATATCCAAAAGAAGCAATCACACCCGCAATTGACGGGAGCAAAGATGATACTTCATGGTTAAATGCCGGATGTATAGATATTCCCGACGGACCAGTATTAAGAGAATCTAAATTCTTCGACAAAATTTGTTATGGTTATGATAAAGACAATTTTTATATTAGATTTTACCTGAATAACTATATATTTAAAGATCCTGAACTCAAGCTTAAGAACTACCAGATGTATATATATACGCGAAATGCAACTAAAAAGCATACTGTTTCACCAATAAGATTGATTAACAAAACAGAAAATGTCCTGCCGCTGTTAAAAGAAAAATTCCATAACGAACTTCTACTTTCTATAAATAACCGTGAGCTGAAATTCGTCAGAATGACAAAAGCAATTCCCGGAAATATTTGGTGTCTTGAAAATGAAAAAGACTTGAAATACACTGTTGCAGACACAATAGATTTGAGCATTCCTTTTGATTTGCTGGCAATTGAGAATAAAGATACAATGGAATTTATGTTTATAACCGCAAATATGGATGTAAAAGAATATAGTATTCCTTATGAAATGTTATTAACCGTGCAACGATTGTAAAAAGTTGTAAATTTTTCAAGAATTTAATGAAGATTTTTAATCTTATATACGTTAAACATACAAACGGAGCTAAATAATGGTTGATTTTTCTGACAAACTGCCAAACGATATGCCAAAACTTCCGGATAATTACTGGGAGACACAAAATATTGAAAAAACTGAAAGGTCTTACCCGCCTATCTTTGACAGTGCCGTAAAATCAAGTTTAATAGACATAACAAATGAAATATCAATATTTAAGAAAAAAGAGTAATGGTTTATTTACCTGTAGAACCAAAGCCGCCCGCACCGCGAACTGTTTCTGACAATTCCGTCACAACTTCAACTTTGGCCTGTTCTACCCGCGCAATTATCATCTGCGCAATTCTTTCTTCCGGTTGAATAGTATAAGTTTCATTCGATAAATTCACAACCGGCACACATACTTCACCCCTGTAATCTTCATCAATTGTACCAACACAATTTATAAGTGTTATCCCGTGCTTTATTGAAAGTCCTGAACGCGGTCTTACCTGAGCTTCATAACCATGCTCCAGTTCAATCTTCAGACCTGTCGGAACAAGAGCCCTTTCAAGCGGTTTCAATGTAATCGGTTCTTCTATTGCTGCACACAAATCCATACCTGCAGCACCTTCTGTCTGGTATTTAGGAACACTTTTATTATGCGATAATCTCTCTATTTTTAATACCGTCATTTCTTTCCCCTTCATTATTATCATTTAAGACAGATCTTACTTCTTCATCAACCTTAGCCAGAATTTCATCAAGCTTTGACGCATCTTTCACGCCACCTTGCGCGAAGTTTGGACGCCCTCCGCCATTTGCACCGGTTGCTCTTGCAATTTCTCCGACGATTTTGCCTGCATTTATACCATTTTTAACAAAGCTGTCAGAAACTTTTGCCATTACCATTTTAGAATTAGCAAGAACAATAATGCTTTCGCCAAGCCTGTTTGCCAAAAGGTCAATACCCGCCTTTATTGCATCAGTATCAAAGTCTTCAACTTTAGAAATAAACAATTTCCCGCCGGTAATATCTTGTGCACGCGAAATAAATGTTGCAAATCTGTTCCTTGCATTTTCTTCTTTTGCCTTTGTAAGTTCTTTTTGAAGCTCTTTATTTTCTTCAAAAAGCTTTTCAACACGCTCAATAATTTCATCATAATGAGTTTTAAACATCAAAGATAATTTATCCATCTCTTTGACTTTTGCATTCATAAACTCAAACGCAGAACGTGCTACAACAAGCTCAATACGTCTTGTACCTGCCGCAATCGCACTTTCGGAAACTATTTTAATCAAACGCAAATCGCGTGTATTTCTGGCATGAGTTCCGGCGCAAAATTCTTTTGAAATACAAGTTTCATTACCGATTGAAACAACTCGAACTTCATCGTCGTATTTTTCACCGAATAAAGCCATTGCTCCGGTAAGCTTTGCTTTTTCAATATCCATAACTTCTGTCGAAACTTGTAATCCTTTAGAAACCCAATTATTCAAAATTTCTTCAACTTTGAATAATTCTTCTGGTGTCATTGCACGTGAGAATGTAAAGTCAAAACGCATGCGGTTTTCTTCAACTTGCGAACCTGCCTGATGTACTTCATCACCCAACACCTTTATCAAAGCAGCTTGAAGCAAGTGTGCTGATGTATGATGGAGTCTGATTTCCGCACGGCGGGGAACATCTATTTTTGCATGAACCGTTTCGCCAATTGTAATATCACCGTTTATAAGTTTTGAACGATGTACAAAGAGTTGATTTACTTTAAAGGTTGTCAAAACCTCAGCTTTCATATTTTCATTTTCAATATAACCGCTATCACCGACCTGTCCGCCGCATTCGGCATAAAAAGGTGTCTTATCAAGAATTATATCAATATATCCATCACCTTCAACAGTATCAAGAACTCTTGCATCACATTCATTTTGTTCATATCCGACAAATTCCGTAGAACCTACTTTTCCCTCAATCTTAGCATATTTTATATCACCCGTAACACTAATCTTTTGTGTTGCAGCTTTTGCACGGTCTTTTTGTTCCTGCATAGATTTTTTAAATCCTTCTTCATCAACATCCAAACCGTTTTCCTGTGCGATTTCTTTTGTTAATTCAAACGGGAAACCAAATGTATCATATAGCTTGAAGGCACTTTCGCCGTCAATATCTTTTTTGTCAGAAATAAATTCATCAAGGAGCTTGTAACCTCTATCCAGCGTTTTGGCAAACCGTTCTTCTTCTTTTTTAATAACATCTTGAATTCTAGCTTTATTCTTAACCAAACCGGGATAAGCTTCACCGTAATTGGTCACAACAACATCAACAAGTTTATATAAAAATGGTAAATCAAGCCCGAGCATTTTGCCATGTCGCAAAGCGCGGCGCAAAATCATTCTTAAAACATAATTTCTGCCTTCGTTCCCCGGAATTACTCCATCAGATATCAAGAAAGTTACGCATCTTGCGTGGTCTGTGATAATCCGAAGTGAGATATCCGTTTTTTCAGACTTTTTATACGGAATACCGGACATTTTGGAAACTTCATCCATAATCGGTTTCAAAAGATCGGTTTCAAAAGTTGATGCAACACCCTGACAGACCATTGTAATACGTTCCAATCCCATACCGGTATCAACGTTTTTGCTGTCCAAGGGCGACTGATTGCCCTCTTCATCCTGATACAATTCAGTAAATACAAGGTTCCAAATCTCAACCCATCTGTCACACTCACAGGTATCAATACCACAACCTCTTGAATCGTCACATTTATACTGTTCACCTAAGTCATAATGTATTTCAGAACATGGTCCGCAAGAACCTGATGCACCGGGAGGGCCCCAAAAATTATCTTTTTTGCCTTTTCTTTTAATTCTTTCAGCCGGAACTCCAACACTGCGCCATATATCAAAAGCCTCATCATCTGTTTCAAAAATAGTAATCCAGAGTCTGTCTTTATCAAGCTTCAAAACCTCAGTTACAAACTCCCAGGCCCAGGGAATAATTTCCTTTTTATAATAATCACCGAAAGAAAAATTTCCGAGCATTTCAAAGAAAGTATGATGGCGCGGGGTACGTCCGACATTTTCGATATCGGAATCTTTTCCGCCGGCTCTTGCACATTTTTGACAAGAGGCTGCACGCGGCGGATTGTAAGGAGATTTTGCAATCCCCAAAAATATCGGCAAAAATTGCAGCATGCCCGCCGTTGTCAATAATACAGTAGGATTATCCGGCACAAGACTTGAACTTTCAACTATAGTGTGCTGGTGTTTTTCTTTAAAATAATCCAAATATAACTGTCTTATCTGTTTTCCGGTCAGCATAAATTCTTCCTTCAAATATCGTATCTATTTGAAACCGTAGCATAAAAATTTTGCATTATCAAGAGTTTTGGTCTTTGCAGAATTAAAAAAATTGTAAACTTTTTACTACAAAACACAAAATAAAAATTTAGGGAAGTTATAATAAAAAAAAGGAGTTAAAAATGAATATTAAAAGAGTAAATAACAATCACGCTTTTGGTGGGAAATTTATAATAAACAATATTAAGTCAAATAAAATTACTGAATTAATAACAAGCGAAAAAGTTGATAAAGAGCTTAACGATATTTTTCTTGGAAAACATCTTAGTGACCGCATGTGTGTAATAAGAACTCAAGATGAATGCCTTGAACGATTAAAAAGCTTTGTAAATACCATTGGACAAACCATAGGAGAAAAGTTTGACAAAAACCTTCAATATCCGCAAGCAAAAGAAATGAGTGCAATATACTCCACCACAAAAAATAAAAATCATCTTGATGTTCCTGAATTTTTCTCAATTTTGCATACTATAAATTAACCGCTCTTTATTATTTTGTACTTCATGTTTCTTCATATCAGGGTTGAAATCCTCTTGGTTATGTGTTATAATGTTTATAGAAAACTCCTCATCGGCTACGCCTATAGCGCGTTCACCCCTTGAGGAGTTTTTTACGTTGTAAGTTCGGTTATTTAAATTGTAAAATCTGTTACCGTCTCTGTCTTCGCCTACCAGAACTGACATATTTTCTTTGTGTCCATCTATAGAAACGTCATGATTTATACGGTGAAATTTAATAATTCCGTCCTTTCTAGGATGTACTAAATCTTCAGCACCTTTGTATTCCCCTTTTTCTATGATGTCTTTTAATGCCGGTATTGCTTTTATTTTATGTATATCAGCACTATTTGTATAAAACTTCTTTATACCAGGATTACTGAATAAGATGCCCTTTAATTCGGGATTATCAAACTTTTTCCCTTGGTAATTTTCTTTGAAATATTCTAATCCGTTTTCTCTGATTTCATCATCAGAAGAACCAAGTTCATTACCCTTTAACTCTATTAATTTTGTTTCGTTATTATAATAACTTTTAACTTCCCCCCGAGATGTACTCCCTCCAACTTCACCCGGTCTGCCGTCGTGGTCGAAATTGCCTGAACCTTTTCCGCCGTTTTCTATCACTGTCTTAGAATTAAAAACAATATTGGCTCTTTCATAACGTGGGTTATCAACTATTGCAAGATGTGTAAACACCCCGTCCAGAAACTCTATATCATACGGAATATTGTTTTCTGTTCCACCTGCGTCATCGCCTTTGAGAGCTTTTGAAGCTCCTTAACATACCACGACATTATGCCCGCATTTACATTAAATCGGTTTGAGGTTAACTGGTTTCTCATAAAATCTAACAATGATTATACAATCGTAGTTATTTCTGCGGGTTAGGGAGCCTGTTTGAAGGCTCTTTTTTTGAGAAAATACGCGAGTGAGGTTGGTAGTATAACTTTAGTTAAAATTTTTGTTTTGAATTTTTTACAAAAGGTTTATTCCATTTTTTGTTATATTCAGCATCTTTTTCATTATCATATATTATTATTTTTCTGCCATATTCTTCAGAATCTGAACAGGTATATGGTGGTATTGGGATAAATGTTATGCTCTTATCATCTTGACATATTAAAAGTTTTGCTTTGTAACAACCGATTTTTACCTCTTTTTTTGTTTTGAATTCTAAAACTTTAGTATTAAATTGAATCTTTTTTGCTTGTTTGTAATATTTTTCTGTTGGGTGCAATGCTTGTTCTAAATCTTCCGCACCGAAAAAATCTTTATCAAGCATATTAAATAAAAGTGAGAGAATGCGTTTTGTATTGCGTGTATATTTGTATTCTTGCAATTCTGGATTATAAAATGTGCAACTGCAATGCCTACATCTATAACGCTGTTTTCCATTGCGAGTACCATATTTAATGGTTCTCCCATCACATTTAGGACATTTAGGATTTGTTTCTTTTTGCTTTTTGGGTTTCATAAATTAATCTTAGCACAAAAGCAACCTAGTTGGCAAAAACGTATTGTTATTTTTCACAAGGAAGGGTTCAAATATCGTATATCACTGCCTTTCGAAGCTAACATATAAACCTTTTAAATAATGAGTAAAACAAAATATCTAAAAATTTAAGGAGAAAATATGAAAAATAAAAAAATATCCAAATCCGAAGTTCTAACGACTCAGCACGTGAAATAGAAACTAACTTAAAAGAGTATTTTATAACACTGTTGGGCTGGTTAAAAGAAACAAATAAAGAAGTAAATGTAGTAAAAAGAAAGGAGAAAGCATGACTAATCTCAAAGCAACCAATTTATCAGGGGAAGAAAATAAACCTGAAATACTAAAAAAGATTGAAAAAACATTACAGATTTTGTATCCGGATATTTCACATAATATCATCACAAATATCCTGATTGAAAGAATTGCTCAGATGCTTACGGCAAAAAGAATCACTTTAGATGAAGCCAAAGGAACAGTAATCCCAAACTGGTTTTCGCTAATTTTTCTAAAATCTGGTGGCGGAAAAGATAGACTTGTAAACGATATTGATAGGTTTATTTTCAAGTCTTTCAGAGAATGGTACATAAATCAAGCCATAAGCTTTTATCAGACACAAGCCGACGGCTATTCATTCGTTAATACAGAAAAAGAAGTTATGAAAGGAGAAAATAATGCAACCTCAAATTGTGCGTTCTAAAGTACAACAACTAGTTTATGAAATACAAGACGCAACCGTCGAAGGTATTTCAATACAAGGTCAAAACTTAAATCGAGCTACGTGGGGAAGAATGGCTATAAGATTCCCTGAATTTGGCATGTATATGAAAAATGGTAATAAACAGCAACAACAATTCTTAAGCACTTTATACGAAATGTATGATTGCAAAATTCCTGCTAAAATAATAAAAAGCGAAGACGCTATTGAAAGTATTACTAATATACCTATTAATGTCCTTGCATATTCTGATTATACGATATTTCAATCAGATATAAAATCGTATTTTGAAACACTTATGCTTGCAGGATTCGGTAGACGCTTTACATTAAGTTTTCAGCCTCCTCAAAAGCTGACATACACCTCTTTTCCCATGGAAGAAGAGCAGAGGTTGTATAGGGAGTTAGAAAATTTAGGTGAAAATTTATTTTATTTATTTAAAAACCTTCCATTAATGCCAAATTACAAACTTACGGTCGAAAGCAAAAATGTTTATAACGAATATCAGATAAAAATAATAGATTTGTATAATGCAGAAGAGAATTCTTTAAGACAAACAGAGATCCTATCAAGACCTTTTAAAGCTTTGAAGTTATCATGCCTTTATGCGTGCTTAAATCATCCCGAAAAATTTTATATTGACCCAGAAGACATGCGACAAGCTATAAGTACTATTGAAACATTAAGTATTGATTTTAAGAAATTTTTTAATTATCGTCCCGAAACGGCTGATAAGTACGAAAAGATTTACGATTTTTTCAAACAAAATATTGGTAAAGAATTTACTAAAACAGGTCTTGTTAAAATATTTTGCGGAGAATTCGGCTTTAAACGGGAATTACTACGTAAGAATTTTGATGACGTTTATGCAATAATTCAAGAAATTGCAATTGCCGATGGATACATTTTTAAAAAAGATCCATCAAAGTGCACAAATGGAGTTTATTATTCATTACAAAAACATGAGCCATCACCTTTATCAGAGGGTACTCATAGTTTGGATGCAATATTAAATCAGAGCACACTTAGCACTAATTCTGTCCAAACGTAAAGCTTTTTATAATTACAGACTTTCCAATGTATTGGAAAGTCTGTAATGCAATAATGATACAAATTTTACAAAAATTACAATATTTTGAAAGGATATAAAATATGAATATAACACTGGATGACGTAATTGCGGTTGTGGGGGAATATAAAAGAAAAAGACAAAATGAATATGAGTTTCAATGCCCATATTGTGCAGAGACTGGTGGAGATACTCATTGCGATAACTTAAAATTCAATGCTCAAAAACACGTTTTATATTGCTTTGCTAATCCAGAACATTCTCAAAAATTATTTAAAAAAATAATAAAAATTAAGCAGGAAACATCATGTGATTATTATGAAAAAGCTTATTTATTTAAGCATGAAGTTGATAAAGAGTTAACCATAGAGCAAAAAAAAGAACTTTTTGCATATACTTTTTGGTTTAATCAAGAATTACTGCAATCAGATTTTTTACTAGATTATTTATTTCAAACACGAGGGATTACCGAAGCAACGGTTAAAGAGGTTTTCTTAGGTTATGATAATGAAACTGACTATTGGGTAATCCCAACAATCGAATATAATACGGATATTACACAGAAAAATGTCGTTACTGGATTTGAATATCGTCCTATTAATTTTTCAAAGCAAGGAATCAGACGCTCAACTGGAACTCCGAATACCTTAGCTATGATTAATGAATATACAATAAACAGAGAATGTCTTGCCATTGTTGAAGGCTATTTTGATGGATACGCTTTATTTCAGTACCTTACAGAAATAGAACAAATTAACAAATATCATATAGTTACCTGCTCAAATGGTGTACAGTCATTATTGAAACAGGTAGATATAATTGATTTTTTAAAATACAAAGAAATATTCTTGTTTATAGATAATGATGAGGTTTCTAATCCCGTTGCTATAAAAATTCTTGAAAAGTACCCTTTTATGAAAAGAATAACATTAAATTGTGGATGTAAAGATTTTAATGAACATTATTTAAAGTGTATTAGACATAAAATTTAAAATAAATAATATTGGAAATTTTGGAATTTTATTTTAATAAGTGGAATTGAAACGTTATACAAACAGAAAAAATTTGTAAATTTATTTTCAGAGATTTAACATGTGGCTTAAATTTAATTTATCTTGTATTGTATTTTTAAAACTATACAGCAATAAAACATTGAAATTTATTGAACAAAAGAGTAGAACCTTTATTATTTTCTATGTTAAAAGTAACAATACTACACAATCTGTATAAAGTATTAATATACTTAAACTATTACTGCTACCGCCAACAAATTTATTCTTTAAATTACATTATTTTCAGATAATAATAAAATAAGATTAATCTTTTCAATAAATGACACAAAATCCAAAACAAGCTGTATTGATTTCTGCGTTTAACTCAAAAAAGACAAAATGACAGAACATTAATATGTCTGTCATTCGTCGGGTCCACTGCTAAAATCGCCCAGTCTAAAAGGATGGCTTCGTGGTTCGTGGAGCCTCACCTGATTGGTTACAGTGTTGCCGCACCATGGACTTAGCCTGTATTAAATACGTTGCCATGAGATTAGCCTCCTGACCTTGTGTCATTAATAATATTATAACATACATATATAATAAATATACAGCCTCGTTCCATAACTTTTATAGAAGGTTTAGGTTTTATATTCAATAATTATTGTCACAAGGTATTAAGACTTTTTGTATATATGTTAATATTCTGCTTGATATAATCCACAATTCCATCTGCATTATCTAAATCACATTGAGCAAAATAACAAAATGGTTTTTTATAGATAAAATTTATAACACGATCTTTCAAGGTTAAACTATCAAATATTACATTTAAAAGCTTGCGTTTTTCTTCTATTGTCTGTTGCTTATACAGATTATATGTCTGTTTAGCAACTTCAATAATATTTTTCCCTTCATCTATAAACTGTTTTTCAGATAAATCCATTGTTTCCAACTGAATTTTAAGCTGATTTAATTGATTATCTATATCAGTTGTTTTCTTTATCCAAACATCCTTTGCAATATCACTATCCATATACATTTCAAGCAATTTATCCTTACGGGTTTGAGCTTTTTTAATCTCCGTTGTTAAATAATTGTACTTCTCTTTTGTATTAATCTGCATCTCTTTGTAACTGTCTTCAAGCAGTACATTAATATAATCGGCAAGACTATCATCTATTACAACACGTTTAATTGCTTCATCAACTTGTAAATCTAATTCTTCCTGTTTTATATAATTTTTCTTTTGCGTACATGGTGTCTTTGAATTCCCTGTACAATGATAATAAATCCACTTACCTTTTTTAATCTCACTTGTAATAGCACAACCGCATTCCGCACATTTAAGCATTCCTTTGTACAAAAAATTATGACCGCATTTTGTATCTGGTTTTCCGTCTTTTTTAAATGCCTTTTGAGCTTTCATAAATAACTGTTTGGAGACTATTAAAGGATGTTTTCCGCTATATATGGAACCTCTGTATCTTATAAGTCCAATATAACTTTCATTTTTCAACATTTTTTCAAGCTGTCCTGTTGATATTTTAGGATTACTTGTTGTGTAGATATACCCCTCATTATATAACTGATTTACAAGATTTTTTAAGGAAATATTACCTTGTGCATACAATTCAAATGCACGCTTAACAAATTTTGATCTTTGCTCATGTAAAACAGTTGTACGTTTGTCAAGTTTTTTATATCCATACGGAACTTGTCCTATAAAAAAGCCTTCTTTAACTTTCTTTTTTCGTCCCTTTTGAGTTTCTTCCCTTAAGTTATCAATAAAGTTTTTTGCAATCAATACCTTTAACCCATGTACAAGTTTTTCGTGAGATGATGATTGTGGCGTAAGAATAGTTCCTTCTTTTACTAAATATACAGTATAGTTAGTTTTATCCACATCTAAATCAACAAAATCTTTAAAGTTACGATAAAGACGATCTGTTTTTTCTACGAGAATAGTTTTAATATCTTTATTCTTTTTCATGAATTTTAACATTTCATTAAATTCATGTCTGCCAGCGTCTTTTGCTGTTTCAGCTTCAGAAAATTCTTTGACTATTTCAATATTACGTTCTTCAGCAAACTCTTTTAATAATTCTTTTTGTGCGGATATTGAAAAGCCTTTTTCTTGTTCTACACTTGATACACGATAATAACTCACAGCTTTAACTGTTCTATTTAACATAAAATTTCCTACTTTCTGGGTTTGCTGCCCAGTTATTATACTCATTTTTTTCAACATTTATGCATTACATAATTTCAAAAACCTATACAAGTTCGCAGTAGAAGTGTTATATTGTCTTGCTACTATTGTTTTGGGTACTTTTAATCCAATCAGTTTTAATATTTCTTCTCTGTTTTCATCAAGTTTTGATTTACCTCTGCCTTTGGGTCTGCCAAGTTTTATTCCCTGTACTTTCTTTGCATGCAATGCTTCGGTTGTGCGTATACTGATTAAATCACGTTCTATCTGTGCTACTAGAGCAAAAATTGTTGTCGTTACAGTTGATGTTATACTTTTGTCACTATTTGAAAAATCTTCTTTGATTGAATACAGCTCAATGCCTTTTTGCTTTGTTATGTCAATTACTTCAAATATCTGTGTTATTGACCTTGCAATCCTGGAAAGTTCGGGAACAATCAAAACATCATCTTTTTGCATTTTGTCTAGTAATGCACCAAGTTGTCTGTTTTTGAAATTTGCTTTTCCGCTGATTTGTTCTTCTACAAATTCTACATTACCGAGTTTTTTCGTATTTGCAAACTTTAAAACTTCAAGTTTGTTTTTCTCGGTATTTTGTTCAATTGTGCTTACCCTTAAATATGCATATGTTGCCATGGAAGTTTATTCCTTTCCTGTCTGTTTGGGCTGACATATCTTAAAAACCTATGTTCTATATTTTTATTATCTACACCTGTAAAATAAAATTCACTCCTTTTTGCTTTATAGATTAAGAAAGTTTAAACGGACGTTTTTGCTTAATATATCTTGAATTTGGGCTTGAGAAAATTTATAATATATTCAATGAAGAATTACTTCAGGAAGCCACTAACCGGATAATGTCGGTGCGGCAGTACTGGAAGCAGAAACGCTAAACAGGGGGGCGATTTATCGGTAAAATTAACGAGCTCCTTAAATAGTTAATCTCCAACGGTTCGATAAATATATAATATTGTTGTAAATTATGGTTGCCAATCCAGTTATCTACCGGCTCAAATCGCTATAGCTTCTCCATTAATTCTATGTTGGCATATATTAAAGGATACAAATTTTGTATAATAAAGCGTTATACAAAAACGTTTAGTAGTATCAGCGTCCAATGAAGGACTGTTGTTCATAGGAGCACTTAAGAAACGCGAAGCAAAGCACATTGGAACAAGAAAAGGCATGATTTAGGTCTTGCCTTTTTGATTATTATACTTATTATCTTTTAATCTTAGCATATTAATGGGTCAACATTTTCTAAAAATTATGTTGTAGCAAAACATAAATAGTTGATAATCCATTGGTTAAATAGATATGGGTATAGGCACATATGGTAACAGCATATTCTTTTTACGTAATTGAAAACTTTATTGAAACTGCTATATATGTTTTTCCTTCCATTTTTCATATAGCTTTAAGTCGGAATCTATGTAACTTTGCATCGAATTCATCATATTGTTGCAAGCATGATAAAACCATTCTTTATCTATTAATATATCAAATTCTGTTTTAATTTTCTCTTCCATGTAATTTTGATGTATTAGGCGGATATAATTGTTTTTTTCCCAGGCTATCCATTTATAAGGTGAATATTCATAATTATGGTAAATAGCATGCTTATTTCGCACTAATTTATCAAGAAATTGATGGAAGTTCTCTACAAAAAATTGTGCAACTATTGTAACATCTATTGTTTTTTCAGGCAAAACAAATGTTGTTTTAATACTTGTCCAAAGTTCGTTGTGCCCATTAAAGTCTTCTTCGTATCTATCCTCATCGTTATCCATTTCTTTCCAAATCATAGAGAAAGCAATTTTCCCTAATTTCAAGGTGTCATTTTTCGGATATGGAATTTCATCTTCCGGAAAATAATATTTGCCGTCAAAATAAACAATAAGTGTTCGAAGTTGTAACTCTGAAATAAAAAATGATTTATGAAGATCCATTATTTTATAGGCAAAATAATTTTCTTGCTTACAGATTTTTTCGCATTCTTCTTCTGGTAAATCTAACCAGCGAGCCTGCCAGCCGGCTGAATTTTCTGTTTTGTAAAATATTGTTAATGTGTTGTCTATATCCATGTTTTCTCCTATAGTTAATAGCTTGTTACTTTTGTATATATATATCAACATCTTGTTTATTATAAACACATCACATGTATATGAAATTTTATTTTACATAATTTCCCTTATATTAACTTGCTTTGTAATTATACAGTGGCACAAGATGGGCAATAATCTCTGCTGTTGGTGTAATAAGTTCTTTAATCTCATCACCGTCTTTGTATGCCATTGGGGATTCATCCAATGTGCCTGTTGAAATACAACAACTATGAATTCCCTGCATAGATTTTTTAAATTCTTTCATTGTCAAAATTTCTTTTGCTTTTGTACGTGAAAACAATCTTCCTGCACCATGTGGTGCTGAATTATTCCAATCTTCATTTCCTTTACCCACAGCAATAAAACTGCCATAAGCCATGTTGATTGGTATTAAAACTTTTTCATCTTTTTTAGCTGAAATTGCACCTTTGCGGATAATATTATCTTCTCCTATATAGTTATGGACTGTTTCAAATGTTTCTTCTGCTTTCCACCCCATATTCTTAAGAATTTCATCCGCTATAATTTTTCTGTTGTAGTGGCTGTAATCTTGGCAGACTTTTGCACATCTCAGATATTCTTCGGCATCTTTACCTGTTAGATATGACAATTGCTTTAGTTCACCATCTTCATATAGATTATTTTCTATAGCCAGTTTTTGGAAATAAACTGCCATTTTGTTACCAAAATCACGACTTCCGCTGTGAATAATCAGATATGTTCCGCTATTTCCTTTTTCTATTGAGATAAAGTGATTACCGCTGCCAAGCGAACCAATTTTAAGTAAATCTTCGTTAGCCCCGCGTTTCAAATAGTTAGTGTTGTACCATTTTATTTCTTCTAAAAGTTTTTCCGGCACTGATTTACTGACTGTTTTACGTCCTCTTAATCCTGTTGGAATAAAATCCCTAATTACTTTGTCAAGCTTGTCGTATTCTCTAAGAGTTGCACATTTTTTTAATTTCACAACATACATTCCACAAGATTGGTCAACTCCGATAATATTAGGAATAATTTCTCCGTTTTTAGGCAATTCTGCAGTAAATCCGATTGTACAGCCTAAACCCTCATGGCAATCCGGCATAATACAGATTTTACAATCTTTAAAAATCGGATGATTACAAATATTGAGAGTTTGCCTTATTACTCCGTCAAATATTTCGTTTGCGTATATCTTTGCTGATGTATATTTCCCTTGTATTTCTTGCATAGTTATTTCCTTAATTTTAATTTTCTCAAAATTTGTGCTACAGTTCTTTCATCCGTATGAAGTCTTTGAGCTACAAGTTTAACAGAAAAACCGCATTCACCCCATATCTTTTTAAATTCGGCATTTGTAACAGCTGTACCCTCGCATCTGCATTTTGGGGGGATTTTGTCTGTGATTTTATAGTCCATTGACTCTATGAAGGCTTTAAATTTACCCAAATCCGTAAACTCGCCATTTTTATCCATCCAGAGTTTTGATTCGGTTTTATAAAAGTCTGATATATATTTCATTATCATTTGCATGTTACCACTGAAGACAACTTTATTTGCTCTAATTAGATATTTCATTTTTTCACCTCTTGTACTATATTTTTTTGCTGATAAATTTTGCAAACAAGCTTGCCTGTCGACCAAAATTTAATAGATTAAAAGTCATAATCTTTTCCCTGTTAATTTCTTATTTCTCTAAATATTGTATAATCAATATGATCCGTGGTTAATTCAAGACAGTAACCATTGTCAAAAACAAACCAGATTTCCTCAAACATATCATCGCCGTCCTTGCGTTCTATTCCTAAATGATTAAAATTCATAAAATAAACCTGATCTGTTTTATGAATTTGAATATCTACAAGTTTATGACCGATAATATTTCTTGAAAAATGCTTGCTTACATCTGCACCGTATTTTTTTGTATCAATTGTATTATTGTTTATTGTTACAAGACTTCCGCTCCAGTACTCCATTTCAAGTCTGTAATCACCAAATTGCAATATAACCGGCGAATCTAAAACCAACATAGTATTACTTTCTTTCCATTGATAATAACCGGGTTCAACCTTTGTATCTCCGCTATACCATTCACCGTCTTTGTAATCTAAACAGTCATCCCAATTTCGGTTATATAACAACCCTGTGTAAAATATTTTATCAATAGTTCTGCCAATAATTTTTTCTTTCACAGGTTCAAGGTATTTCTCTAATTCGCCAGCTGATATAATTTTTGTACCTTTCCAATTTTTTTTGTCAATATAATAATTTGAGGATATTACATTTAAAGTTCTTAAAAGTTTTTTTACATCTGAATATTCTGTGATTTCTTTAGTCCAGTACATAAGAATGAGGTATTTATTAATGGCAATCCATGTTTTTAAGTCCAGCTTATAATGTTCTTCAAAAATAAACTGTTTTTCATTCATTATAGTGCCGTCAAGAAACACTTTTACATAATTAGATGTCTTTCTTGTCTTATTGTCATTTTGAACCAGTAAGTAAACTCGTTGATTAGTATAATCTGTTGATACAAGTTCAATCCGCATAGGCAGACCGGTTTGTCTTTGTGTTAAAGAAATTGTACGGGGTTCAAATTTCGGATTAAACATTTCGATTGTTTTATTTTCTAAAACTATTGGGTCTTGATACAAAAAATTTATTATTATTGACCCATTTTTATCCACTATCCCCCATTTTTTGTTAATACATGCATAATAATAGTTTGGATTTTTTGTCGGATATAATACATCATCATATTTAAACTCACATTCACTAGGACTATTTAAATTAAGAAATCCCCATTTAGCTTTTTGTTTCACTACAATGGTGTCCGGCAGATAATTTACGAGACAATCATATTTAAAAGGAAGAATAATCTTATTATCCAAATCAATCATTCCATATTTTTCGTTTTTATATGCTGCTATTAAATTATTCTTCGGATAATCCAGTTCATCATATTCATAAGGTATAATAAGTTTATTTTGTCTATTTACTAAACCCCATTTTTCATTTTTTAGAACAATGAAATAATTGCCGTCTGCAGATCCAAGCGAAATATCATCATATTCAAAAGGTATTATAACTTTACCTTTATTTACTATTCCGCATTTTGTCATATTATATCTTTTTTCATTATCTTTAGAAGGATATTTTATTGTTTTATTAGATTTTGTCATATTATCAAACCTCAAGTTTTAAAATTTCACCATTTTTATTTATATATACATTACCGTAGTATTCACACCATGCTTTTGCTAATCCGTCAGAAAAATTTCCATAGATTTCATATTTCCCGAAGGGAATAACAATATTATTATGTTTATCAATAACCCCTGTTTGCTCGTCTTTTTGTGCTCTGATTAACCCTTCACTGCAATCATAAAGTTTATCGTAAAAACATGGAATAACAAGTTTCCCTGTTAAATCTATCATTCCGTATTTTTCATTTTGTAAAACAATAGCAAGTCCTTCATTAAAATCAAAACTTCGACCATAATATTGAAACGAGGTTATACAATCACCGCTTATGTCAACATATCCGTATTTATTATCCCAATATACAGGGATTCTGTTTTCTGACATATAATCAATAAAATCGTATTTAAAATCGCTTATGAATGATTTTTTTCTTGCTGAATATATAGCCTTTTTATTATCTTTTAGCAGATATACAAATTCACCGATATTATTTACTTCATCCGATATAATTTGAATATCGTCATATATAAATTCTTCAACAATGTTGCCATCCCGGTCAATTAGTCCATACTTATTGTCAATCATCGCCGGAATAACAAGACATTCTCTTGTTCCCCAATAATCAATATCATCATAAATAAAATCTACAAGAACTTCATTATTTTTGTTTATCAACCCCCATTTATTATTTTTCTGTGCAGGAATAATATTGTTCTGGCAGATACAAATTCTATCATATTCAAAGGGTATAATTGTATTGTTAAAATAATCAATCATTCCCCACTTTCCGTTTAAGCATTCAGCTGCAACACCTTCTGAAAAATAGTTACCATCTTCATACATACATGGAATAATTTCTCTGCCTTGTATATCAATATGTCCATGTTTGCCGTTTCTTTTAGCCTCAAACAAACCTTCTTCAGTTCCGCTACATATGTGGTTATAAACAAAATCCGTTAAAAATTCACCTTTGTTGTTCATTAAAGCATAAAGCCCTTTATTATTCATAACAAAAGCAACATCTTCATCTTCAAAATTATTCACAATCATATCTCTGTCAGGAAGTTCAAAAAGTTTTTGTCCTTTTGTATTTATACAAATACGTTTGTCATAACCGTTGCTATCATCCTGATGTATAAATGCTTTTCCGTTTTTAAAATTACTTAAATCGTAACCTATCATCATTATTTACCTCTAATTTTCGGCTATTACTAAAGAGCTTGTTACAATGCCTGGAACAAGCCATAATCCATGACCATTATCCATAACGAATAACACCCTATCAATTTCATTATCGCTATATACTTCAACATTTACAATTTTATGACCTATAATATTTTTGGAAAAATATTTGCTTACATCTTGCCAGGCAATACATTCCATAACTGCTGATTTTTCCCAAAAGTCAAATGAATTCGGTGCCATTATAAATCTTCCTATCTTAGTAAAATCAATATCAATATGATTTACAATATCTTTATCTTTCCTGATAAATAAAGATATTGGTTCATCCAGTGTTAAAGATACATTTTCTGTTCTTGACGGGTCAAAAATAGGACCAACTTCATCTCCTACATATCCTGTATCGGTATTCCCTACATGAACATACCCTTTGCCATTTTTCTTTATGTAATATGGTCTGTCATCATTCAAAATACGTCCCATAACCATAATTTTTTCTAACGTGTTTCCGATAAGCACACCGCATTCTTTCCATATATTAAATTGTTCCTGTAATTCAGGTATTTTTTTATATGTTTTTGCATTCCATCTTTCAATTGAGAAAAAACTTTCTTTCAAAAATTTTTCCGGATTTTCAAGGTATTTATCAAAAATCGGCATATATTTTTCAAAAGCATATCTCAAAACATACTCCTGACAAACAGATGCATGTTCTGCGTTACATTTTAATCTATACTCTTCGCTTAAATAATATTTGTTTTCATTATATATTCTGTGAAATTCTTTATTAAACTGCTTTATAAATTCATATCTGCTGATAACTATGTCAACAATAGGAATTGTTCTCTCTAGTTCAGGATCTCTATCATCATCAAGGCAGAAGTATCTTACTTTATAGTTTTTCCGGTCTAATATCAATAAGCGAATATTGTCATTTTCAAGCGGCATTATAACAACATAAGAGCAAGGACCTTCATGCTGTATCGTCATTAATAAATTACAATTATTATTAATGCACCGTTCTAAAAGACTAAAAATTTGGTATATTGCACTTGTTATCCAATATCCTTGCAATGTATACCCCCTTATATAAAATTCATAAGTTCCGCTTGGTACATGTGCATAAGCCTTTGTTGAAAATAACTTATCGACTTTTACCGGAGTGGATTGCTTTATAATTTGATAAATTTTACCTTTACCTCGATGTTTATCTAGGAGATAAACATCATTATCGTAATATATTTTAAACTGCATTTTCTTTCACCTTCATATTTATTACTTTACCCCTTTTATTGATAAATCCCCATTTATCCATATATTTAGCAGGTATAAAATCTAAATTGTTTGGATCTGGTTTAATATCGCTAAAGATGAAATCAATCAAAACTTTGCCTTTACGATCAACAATACCGTATTTGTTATTTCTTGAAACGATTAAAATATCTTTAAATAGCCAGAATTTTTCTCCGACCGAAAAATCTAAGGAAAGAAGCTCCTCGCCTTTTGAATTTACAAGATAAGATTTATTGTAGTCTACCGCAATAAAATATAACTCGTCATTTAGGTATGAATAGTATATTTTGTCGCTTACATGCGGAATTTGAATATCACCATGAATATCCATTACAAATTGTTTTGAATCTGCTTTGGCAGCTATAAACACCTTACCATTTATATTATGAAGATAATCATATTTTTTAATCCATCCTTTAAGTTCTTTCCCGAATTTTGGATGTTCTTTGCCCCAAATTTCAACATATTCAGGCTTAATAACCCATTCCAATTTTTCATTTATAATGCCATATCCGTCATGCCCTGTATTTACACAAGCATAGCCGCCAATAAAATTTTCTATGTTTTCAAAAATATGACTGCAATATTTATTGCCGACTTTATATTTAAATTTTTCAGGTATTTTTAATTGTTCTGCACTTTGTATTACCCTGCTCATAACATTTATTTTTTGTTGAATATCATCAAGTGCTGATATAAAACAATTTATAAATTCATCTTTTTGTATCAAAAAATAATAAACTTCTTTATCATTTTTATAATCATCAGACCGTTCAAAACATGCAACACCTACAGTAGCATATTCGTCAGGTTTTTGATTAGAATATTTTTCAAGCCAAATGTGCATTTTGTCTTGTTTAAAGGTTCCTAAATCAAAACGTATATATTCACCTGTTCTCATTGTATTAAGAGCTTTTCTTATTTCTTCATGTTGAGAATAACGAAATTTAATATTTGCAACAGTATAGAATGTTTCTGATTTTATATTTAATATACATTCCAAATCGTCTGGATAATCGGTTGTGCTGTTTTTTATATAATTTTCTATTTGTTCGTCTTCATTAAAAGATTTTGATTCGGTGTCAATTTCTATACTATAACTAATCCGTTGGTGAATATAGCCAAATGTTCTTTTAGGTTCGGGCATTTCGTCATTTCCGGCATACCATTTTTGAGTAATTGTAGAAAAGACCCAATTTTTATCCTCAACACGTGGCTGCATATCAGGTTTAAGAGCTTGTCTAAGTTCTTCCCCTTTACAATGAATAGAACTTCCATTTATACAAACATAACCATCTGTTGCGTTTTGTTCCTGATAGTCATAATCTAGAATTTTTCCTTCTGATTTTTGTGTTTCCCAGTATTCAGGTTCACACCTCGGGTCATCTTTAAAACAGATTAGAAATTGCCAATCCCCGTTTAAATCCTTATATGCGATATCAAATACTCTGACATGTTCATTAATATCGTAGTTTTTCTTAAATGTATCCGGATTATCAAGGTATTCTTTTAAAGATGCCAGATATTTGTCAAAATACTTTAGAACATCATCCCTGTTTTCAAGTTTATGCATATCTTTATTTAATTTTGACAGTGTTCCATAAAATTGTTTTATAAATACCTTTTTGTTAATGATTATATCTGACAAAATTTTTTTATGATGCATAAGTCCATAATCAAAAACGGTAAATCTAATGTTTTCTTCATCAATTGCAAGTGCGGTAATAGCACTGTATGAACCTTCATCATGAATTCCGAGTATAAGATCCTTGATGTCATAATATGCAAGATGAACCAAAAAATCTAACAAGCCTTCTATATCTTCTGTAATAGTAGATATAAAAATTTTTCCGCCGTTTACAAAAAATTTGTAAAAATCTATACCATAAGCACCACCAACAGCCCATTTTGTTCCTTTTGTGCTGAATTTGGCAACTTTTTGAGGTGTAGAAGTTTTTAACAATTCTAAAAATTCTTCCTTTTCTTCACATAAATCGAACTTATAGTCTGCGTGAACAATTAAATCAAACGGGTACAATTTTTCTTTTACCATTATTTCACCTGATAGCATTTAGAGTCCGCTTCGGACTTGTTTATTTCATCTTTTACCTTTTGTATTTCATTTTCTATATCTTCAATTCCATTTCTGAAATAGTTTAAAAACATATCTTTTTTCATCTTAAATAAAAAATATTTTCCGCCATCTTTGTTTGATTTTTTATAAGAATAGTTGTGTATTAAAACTTTTACAAAATTATCTTTACTGTTCCAAATATTCATTCTTGATAAACAGCCAAGAGAAAATCTGACATTTTCACCTTTTTCTACTTTGTCCAGATTTTGTAAAATGCGATCCTTCTCCTGATAGTCAAATTGAATTAAGTAACCAATAATATCATCAAGCTTAATAAAGCAATACAAAGAATCATAATTACCGCTTGCAAAATCAGCTATTTGTTCTTTTTTGTTACGAGAATAATATGAATAAACATCAATTCCTATGCTTAAACGGTTAAATATTTTACATTTTTTTGTTATTTCAGGCATTATTTCGTTGGATGAATACCAGCATTTCGTTTCATTTGAATATACCCAGTTATATTCCTCTTCTCTTTTTGCAAAATCAGTTTTTAACTTAAGTTTCTCTCTTGGAATTCTTTTACGATAGTATTTTTTATCATACAAGTATAAACTTTCCGGATATTGCTCTAAAAAGTGAAAATCTATTATCTTTTTATTTTTTTTAAGATTTTGCCAGTACTTTATATTGCTTCGTTCATCATCCTCAAAACACAAAACAAATTGCCAAATGTTATCTAAGTTTTTGTATGCAACATCAAAAACTCTTTCTTTCCATTTAAAGTTGTGTGTTTTAAGAAATTTGTCTGGATTTTTTAAATATTTTCCGAATAACTCTCTGAACTCATTTATATGCCCTAAATTATATGGTGATATATGAGGATACTCAAAGACTTTTACTTGTAGATAATTAAGTATTTCAAGAAATGCATTTATCAATATTTTTTTATCTACGATAATATCGAGCTTTATTCCACTATCCTCTTGCCACTTCCGTCTTGTCCATTCGTAGTAATATGTAAAACGGAGTTTCTCTTTGTCAACTGGAATTGTAACCAATAAAGAAAAAATTGATTCACTATCTAGACCGCAGACTAAAGGTTCATTTACACATATAACTTGTTCAACAAATGTTAAAACCTCATACAAAACATTGCCTATTACCTCATTTATTTCTATATCAACATTATTAAAACATAAGTTATAATGCCAAAATTCAAAATCGCAACTTGTATCTTTTGTACTAATTTTTATTGTAGGTGTTGGAGTTGACTTTGAGAGGACTTCCATAAGTTCTTCTTTTTCATCAAAACAATCTAATAGAAAATTTGCGTTGTCAGTATACATATAATTTACTATTTGTTTGGCTGCCATAAATTCACCTGATAGCCTTTAGAGTCCGCATCGGACTTGTTGTATTTTGTACTGTACTTGTAAAACATTTTCATATATTGTATAATGTTGATGTACGATAAGGATTCGTCCTTATTAGCGTACGTGTCGGACAGGTCATATCTGATCTGTCCTTCTTTCTGTTTTTGATTGACTAATAATATATTCCTTTATAAAAGGATATTCCTTTGCTATTTCGTCTAGGGCTTCTTCTAGAAATTCTCTGTCTTTGTTTATATTAGTTGCAAGGTTTAATGCCTGCATTTTTGATAAAAGTTTCTGTCTTTGTTGCGGTGCCATATATCTAAAAATAAATTCTATTTCTTTTATATCCATATTAATAACCTGTTCCTAACTTTGAATAATCAGGCATTTGTACATCAGCTTGCAATACTTCACCGTGGATTTCACCGGTGTTGTTATTGTATCTATGTATTAAATACTGCCAATTTGTATAAATTTTATTATTTTTATCATCTCTGTATGGAGCTGCTAAAAAATTAATCAACATCTCAATTTCAGTTTTATCTAATTGCCAAAAATTATATTTATTATGACGATTTTTATATATCCCTGTTGTTTTATATTCAGGTTTTAAAAAATCTATAACAGCAATCTTAGTTATATTTTGATAACTATCTGCAAGTATAAAATACGGTTTACCGTCAAACACAGGAAAATCATCTATAAAAATTTCAGCGATACCAGTTTCTTTTTTGCTAAATATTATAGATACGAATAATCCCCAATCCTGTTCAACCGGTTGAATTGATTGCTTTACAAGTTCCAATGCAAAAAAGTTATTTACTTTAAGTTCTGTACATTCTTGCTGTATAAATGTCATAAAATCATTTCTGCATTGATTTATTTGATATTTTGATAATTTGCCGGACAAATCATCTATGATTATATCTTTTGTTTTTTCAGGAAAAACTGTTGTCAGTGGTAATCCCATTTCAACATATATTTTTAAATCAATATTTAGTTTTAAATCTTTTGCATAAATGTTAAAACTCTGGCTATAATCTTTATCACGTTTGACATAAAAACAATAACGATCTGTTTTAAACGTATCTATTTTATAATTTCGTAAGAAACTAATTACATCAGAATATGTGACATCAACCATTTCTGTAATCTGGCAAGGTTCTGACAGCCAGAGAAAAAATTCATCAAGTGAATATTTTTCAGTACCTTCTTTGAGTATTTCAAGCTTTACATCTTTTTTTGACTGTAGGGCATCACATAACAAGGTTATTGAATAAATTGAAGTTTTTTCTTTAATTCCTTCTGGGTAGATAATATCAGCAACAATAATCTTGTTATCGTACAAGAAATAATTCCACTTGTTCCAACCATCTAGTGTATAAATAATATTATCCTTTCCGACACCAATGACAGCTCTTATCTGTTCAATCCATGATAAGGCTTGTTCAATATAAGTAGTATCTTTACAGTTTTTAATTCTGTCTAATCGTTTCATTATTCACATTCTGCTAATTTTGTATAATCAGGCATTGGCAAATCCGGCGGTAATTTTTCATAATTATCGTTATATTCTGCCGTATTTTCGTTGTATAGTTCGACCAATCTTTGCCAGTTCGTTCTTTTTTCTTTTATATAATCCTTACAAAAGCCCATTCTGGAGCCATCCCATGGTTCTTTCAAAAATTTGACCAATCTGCTTAGAGTTTCTTTGTCAATATTCCAATGGTTACGTTTTACATATCCATTAATATATGGTTCTGTTGATTTGTATTCAGGTTTATAAAAATCTAAAACAGCAATTTTTGTGATATGCCATTGATCATTGTTACAAACAAGGAAATAGGGTTTTTCATCATATCTTAAGTCATCATCAATATGAATGTTATCAAATTCAGAACCGCACAAAAAAGGTTCGGCAACACGCCAGCCTCTATCTTTTTCTATCGGCTGAATACACTGCTTTACAAATTCTAATGCGTAAAAGTTTAAAGCATTAAGTTCTTTACACTCTTGTCGGCAATATTCAAAAAACTCTTTTTTACATTGTAATTTTTGATAATCAGATAATTTACCAGATAAATCTTTTACGTATATATCACTTAATTTTTCAGGAAATTCTGTAAAGATCCAACTATTTACATAAATTTTTAATTCTTCTTTATTTTTTAAGTCGTAAGCATAAATAAAATCCAACCATGTTAAGTCGTTGTCTCTTTTTACGTAAAATAAATATTTATTTGAACTAAAACTGGTTTTCTTATAGCTTTGCAAAAATTCTATAGCTTTTTGGTATGAAACATTAACAGATTCATTAATACAGCAAGGCGAGTTATACCATTCTTTAAAATCTTCTATAGTGTATATTTTCTCGGTTTCATTTATTTTTATCCCGCGAAAGTATCTGTATTTTGGTGTTGTATCATCCGGAATTACCGTTTCAAAATCAAAAGTATTTTTATCTTTTAGCGTTATGATATATGCTGATTCAATGATTGGTTTATATGCGTCATTATTTAAATAATCAAAAATTGTAACATAAATTTTATTATCACACAAAAAATATTGTCTACTAGAGCTCCAGCCAAGTGAATAAACACGTTTAGCCTTATTCAAACCAAAATATTTTTTAATTGCATTGATTTTTGCAAGTACAATTTTTGTATAGTATTTGTCATATGATACTTGTTTCTTAACATTCATTTCTTTTATACGCTTTATGTTCATTGTCATTCTTCCTTTAATAATTTTGTATAATCAGGTATTGGCAAATCAAACGGTAATGCCTGAACATCAGACTCTCTGTTTGTATCTTTTTCTGGTGGAATATCAAAACCTGTATCACCCCAGCCCCAGCCCGCTGTGTTATGGTTGTATTCAAAAATTAATTTCTGCCAGTTTGTTTTAGCATATTTTTCAAAATCTTTTTCATATTTTCTTCCAGAGCAAACACCACTGCACGGAGCGTTGAGAAATTCTATAAGATTTTGGACTTCATCTTTATTCAACTGCCAGGATTTTGCTTTTGCCATATATCGCTTGTAGATATTTTTATTTTGATTCACAGGGGTAAAAAAACTCAAAACAGCAACTTTTGTAAAGTAATCATCTATTATCATAAAAGAAGGTTCTTCATCTGCTTCTGGGAAATCATAAACCCAGATATGTCCAAACAGTTTAGGTTTACAAAAACACCTGTGAAGGCTCCATTCTCTTAAAATCAGTACTGGCTGAACAGCAAGTTTAACAAGTTCCATGACCCAATAGTTTTTAGTATCAAAATATGAATTTTTTTGATTTGCTAATTTTAAAAACGCTTTTTTACATTGTCGTTGTTGATATATTGATAATTTTCCTGATAAATCATCTATAGCAATATCTTTTAACTCCTGCGGCGGAATATAATTTCCATCATTATTGGGATCTTTCTCTATGGCATACAGCTTCATCTCCGCTTGATTTTTTAAATCATAAGCATAGATATTATTTATAAAATTATAATCATTATCTTTTTTTGAATAAAATAGGTAACGCTCAGTTCTAAATGTCTCTTTTGTGTAATTATTTAAAAATTTTATAATTTCATAATACGGTTTATCAATTTCATAATTTATATCACATGGTTCATCTATCCAAAATAAAAACTTTTCTGGAGTAAACAAATTTTTTCTATTTGTGATTATTGCTTCACAGTTAATATCTTCCTGATTTACAGGATAATCTTTTAACAGTTTAATCCTATATAATTCTGTTAATTTCATTGTACTTACATCAGGATCTATTGCAGAATCCATGCTAATATTGGCAACGTAGAGAATATTGTCATACAAAAAAATTTGACCGAAATAAAAATAACCTAGAAAAAAAACAGTACTTGTTTTATTTAAATTACATTTATCTTGTATTAAATTTAAAGCTTGGAACACATATTTTGTATAATGAGTATCACCAAGTTTCTCTTTTATAGTTTTTAATTTCATGCATTTACTTGTGAACTCGTCACATATTTTATGGTTATAAATATTGAAAAGTAGTTATAAGTATTACTTATATATTTCATAATACAACAGGATTAACTTTATTACAATAGTTTTCGATTAATAGTTGTAATAAAAGTTAAACCTTTAAAAAACTTATAAAAAATTATATATGTTTAAGTAATGCAGAAATGATATCAGCACAAGCGTCTAATTGCTCTTTAGACGAATTATTTATAACCTTTTGCAGAAATAATTTATTAGGATATGAATCAGATGTTGTTTGTATACCAAAATCGCCAAGTGAAAGATTTAAAACACTTAAAATTTTCAAAAATGTATCAAGAGCTGGATAGTTTCTACCGGTTTCTATTTTGCTAAGATGCTTCTCACTGATACCAATTTTCTCTGCAAGTTCAGCTTGTTTTAAACCTGTTTCCCTTCTGGCATTTTGTATTATTTTAGCAATATATTTTTTATCAAGTTCCATGATTGTGCTCATTACCTTTCTTTAGAATAAAATACATGTGATTACTTCTGAACAATACATATGATTAGAAATATTCATATATGTTGACTTATTGAAAAACTTATGTTAGGGTAGTAACGTAGACAACTATTCATTATTTGTAACTAGTTTTGGAATAAGGAATATCAGGTTTATTATGCAGCGTGATTATTATTATGCGTACCCGTATCGAAAGCGACTCTATATTGTAACAGTGTTATTGTGTCTTTTTATTGGATTTACAGGTGCTCATAGATTTTATTCAGGCAGTCCTGTTTATGGTAAATTTTTATTGTTTACGCTTGGTGGTTGTGGCATTTTATGGTTATGCGATATATTTCTCATTACAGGAATACTCCAAGTATTTTTATGTTCTAATCCGTTGACTTGCTTAATTGGTAAAGATTTAAAATATCATTCTGGGGATGGTGTAATTTTAGTTTAACTGTTAAAAGGTACTTTATTATATGGATAATAATGAGCAATATAACAACATAATGAACTTACTAAATGAATTTCAAAGTAATTCATATAGTCTATCTAAGAAACAAATTATTCAGGATAATTTAAATGGTAACTCATCAAAAAAAACTATTGCTTTAAATTTTCTTAAAAATAACAATACTATAAAAAACAGGATATTAATTTTCAAAAATTTTAAACTAAATTTTATTACTTTATACTCAAAATTTATGGAAAATATTAATTTAAGAAATAATTTTTCTAAAATTTTTGGCATTTTAGTCAATATATTAGCTTTTGGGAGTATTTGTTATTGTATTTTTATACCATTAAATAAAATAAATTATTATATTTTAAGTTGTTTACTTATAAGTGGATTTATATTTGATTTCTTATATAAAAGATTATGGATAGAAATTAAAGATGTTTGTCCTAAATGTTTTGAAAATGGTGGTCTTATAGATAAAGGAATAATAAATACAGAATTAATTTCAAAACAACTTGTACAAAACCCATATGAAATTTTCAACTTAAAGTGTTATAAATATACTAATCGTAAAGTATGTAAATATTGTAATTATTTTGAAGATTCACAGTGGGAAGATGAAGAAGAAGAGTTTGTTGCTTATACTCAATTAGGATTAATACGACTTGAGAATGAACGTCATGAAAAAGCTATGCGTGAAGAGAATATGCGTCATGAAGAAGCTGATTTAAGGAACCGCAAAGAAGCCAATGATGATTTTATTCAGAAACAAGAAGAAGCATGGGAAAAACGTAGAAGAGGATATTAATATATGATTGTAAGAGAAAGTTACAAACAATGGAAGACTTTAAATAAAGATAGAAATCATTTAAGATTAATTATCATAACAATAATACTTTGTATCTTAATATTACTTTTTAAATATTATCTTTTGCCATCTATTGTTCTTTTTTATGGTAGTCATCCTATTTTTACTTATATTATTGGAATTGCAATTATATGGTTTATATTAGGAATCTTGAATATTTTATATGAAATCTTTAATTAGTTTTTCATAAGTTTTGAGGTATGAAATAAATGATGTCAGAAATAAATTATTTAAAAAATAAATTTAATGATGAAGTTATAGTGGCAGTAGAAGAAATAAAGAAAATCGGGTATGTTCCAACAAGATTTATTCAAATGCTTCAACAGCAAGGTAATAATGCCTATGAGGTGGTGCAAAGGCTTGTTGCTAAAGATGCATCTTCAGGATTAGAAAAACTCTGGGAAAAAGGCAGGCTCGATTTGTCCATGGAAGCTCTAATGGTTAAACCAGAATACAGAGAATTATTTCCGGAAGAAATTCTCAATATATGTAACAAAAAACTAAAAAAGTATGGTTATAGAATAAAAGGAGAATAATATGAACATTTTTGAAATATTAAACAATGGCAGGGGGTGTATAAACGAAGAAAACATTTCTTCATTTCTGGCATATTTGTTAGATCCAAATGAAGATCATGGCTTAGGTTCTGTTTTTTTAGAAAAATTTTTAAATGACCTGAAAATCTCTGAAGGTGAAATAAAAACAACTGATATTAATAAAATTGACATAAAACTGGAATATCTTGTTAATAGCCCGGCAAAACGATATATTGATTTAGTTTTTGAAACAAGTGAACATATTATAGCTATAGAAAATAAAATTTTAGAAAGTTCAAAACGTTCTCATCAATTGCAAGATGAATATAATGGTTTAA
Organism: uncultured Muribaculaceae bacterium; assembly: GCA_964470005.1. Taxonomy (GTDB): domain Bacteria; phylum Cyanobacteriota; class Vampirovibrionia; order Gastranaerophilales; family Gastranaerophilaceae; genus SIG32. The sequence goes on along the minus strand of CAYYAG010000007.1, from coordinate 6,129 downwards.
AATCTTCCGAGGATTATAAAAACTCAAATAAAGCTATTTTAATGGTTTACTTAGTTCCGAATGAAGATAAAAAAGAAAATTTTGAACCTGATAAGAACAGCAATGATAAGTATCAATTATTACTTTGGAAGGATGTAATTAATACCTTAAATAAAATTCTTAGTGAAGAAAATAAATGTGAAATTAATCCTATTAATGATTATACAAAACATACTATAAAAGCTTTTATTAGTTTTATGAATAGTACAATTCAACCTAAATACTTTTCTTGTAATGAAAAATATTATAGAATTTTTAAATATTCATCGGGTAAAATTCTTGTTGAACAAGAAGAACAAAATGAATGGAAAATGGCTAGACCTTCTTCAAAAGCCATAATTAGAGAAAAATTAAAGGAACTTAATTTATATGAAGAAGGAACAACACAAAATACACGTGCTTTAGGAGCAAAATTATATAAAGAATTAAAAAAATAAAATATGTTATAACAAAAGGAAAAGGAGTAATTATATGTCAGATCAAGGAGAAGTAAATTCGCATAATGAACAATATATACAAAATTCTTCTCAAGAGAAGGACAAAGAACTTGGAGCAAAAGCAAAAGAATTGCTTAGACCAGAAAATCTCATTGGACCATTCAAATCAACAGATGAAATGATGAAAAGTTTATTGGATGAAGATTAACGTACAAAGAAATTATAGTAAGAGATAAGTTAAGAGAACTTAATTTATATGATGAAGAAACTACTCAAAATACACGTGCTTTAGGAGCAAAATTATATAAAGAATTAAAAAAAATAGTAATTATATGTCAGATCAAAAAGAAGTAAATCCGCATAATAAACAGTATACACAAAATTCTTCTCAAGAGAATGAAGAAGAAGAAATTGGTGCCTACGCTAAAGAATTATTAAAACCAGAAAATCTTATAGGTCCTTTTAAATCGACAGAAGAAATGATGAAAAGTTTATGGGATGAAGATTAACGTACAAAGAAATTATAATCAGATTTTAGTAGAACTCCCTCAAAGCCACTTATAATACTGCATTTACAGCTTTATTGTATATATTTAAAAATTCTGCAAATATTATTTAATCGAATTCTGGAAACCCTTGTAAATAGTAGAAAAGAGCCTATTTAAAGGCTCTTTTTTTGAGAAAATACCACAGAGTTATCGAGTTTAGAACTTGGTTGCTTGAACATGTGGCGTAAAATTATTTTATGCCACTATACAAAGTTTTTATCACTTTTTATAATAATTGCATCTTAAAGTTTGTTAGAAAACAATTTTTGTAACAAACTTTAAATTCATCTTAAAATCATTTTGTTTAAAATTTTTTGTATTATAATTAGAAAATAAAGGAGTTTGGCATGACCGGTATCCCAGAACAAATTGAAGAAGAAATTCTAAATCAATTAAAAACAGTTGATTATGATACGCATGAATTTACTATTGAAGTTATTTTATCTAAGTTAAAAAAAGGTGAAATATTTATTCCTCAATATCAAAGAAAATTTGTATGGGGGGAAAATAAAAAGTCTAAACTCATTGAATCGTTGCTTATTAATATTCCTATTCCATATTTATTTTTAGCCGATACAGAGAGTGGCGATTTAGAGATAGTTGATGGTGTACAAAGATTATTAACCATTTATTCTTTCTGCAAAAATGATTCTAAATTAGATTTACCAGATTTGGATTATTGTAAAGAAGAATTAAAATTACAAAATCTGGAAAAATTGCCTAAATTAAATGGTAAATATTTTACAGATTTATTAGAATCTAGACGTAAAAGATTTTTAAATAAAACAATTCGTGCGGTAGTTCTGACAGAAAAAGCTGATGAAGATGTAAGGTTCGATTTATTTGAAAGAATAAATACAGGCAGTGATGTGCTGAGAGATATGGAAAAAAGACGAGGAGCATTCCAAGGTCCATTTACTGAGTTTATAAAAGAAGTAGCTACTCTCCCATTGTTTATTACGGTGTTAGATATTACTGCTAAAAAGAAAACTAGACGTGAAGATGAAGAACTTGCATTAAGGTTCTTTGCATATTCGGATAACTATTTAAAATTTAACAAGAGTGTTCAAGGATTTTTAGATGATTATCTAGTCAAGAAAAATGTTCAGTGGGCACAATTAAGTGATAATGATTTAATACAAGAGAAGAAGGTCAAGACAAAAGAAATTATAGATGTCTTAACTTTTGCTCAACAACATTTTGCAAATAATTTTTATAAAAATGAAAAAACAAAACAAAATTCAAGAGTCCGATTTGAAGCTCTATCGGTTGGTACAAATTTAGCATTAAGACAGAATCCTAACTTATTAACCCAAAATATTGATGTTAATTGGGTAAGCTCAAATGATTTCTTAAAATTAGTTACAACAGATGGTAGTAATACAAAAAAACGAGTTAATGCTCGTATAGAATTTGTAAGAAATAAACTTTTGGGTAATTAAAATGGAACCATTATTTAATGAATTTAATGAAAAAAGGGAAGAAATAGACTGCTATTATAAATTTTTAAGACAGATAACTTCTCAATCATATATTCTTAAAAACCTTCGTAAAAAACAAGATAATCATTTAGATGTCAGAATACAGAAAATATTAAAAGCAAATACTTTTTTGTTATTATATAATTTAATTGAATCAACTGTTAAAAATTCTATACAATATGCTTGTCAGCAAATCGCAAAAGAAGATATTCAATATGAAATATTGGTTGAGGGATTAAAAAAACAATGGGTAAATGTACACACAAGACAACATTTACAGTCTCCAAATGATGAAAAACTGAGAGAAGGCGTTAAGTTAATCATTGATAAAACCCTTGAAGATTTTATTCGATTTGAAGATAAATATAAGATAGAGTACCAAAATAACGTAGATGCCAGAACAATGTGCAAAGTAGCAAGAGATTTTGGATTTAAATTAAAATTTGCAGATTCTTTAAAGGGCGGATATAGGATTGATGAAATCAAAGTTAAAAGAAATTCCTTAGCGCATGGAACCATTACATTTTCTTCATGTGGGAAAGATTGTACATTAGAAGATCTGACAAAATACAAAAATGATACTTATAAAATTTTAAATAAATTTTTAAATTCAATGAAGACTTATTTAGAAAAGAAACAATATAAAGCTATTTAATTATTCAATAATGGTTTTTATATGTTGCAATATAGATTTCCCAATAATTTTTCCTAAATCAACAGGTACAGCATTACCAATATGCCGACCTATAACTTTTAATGAATATTCATCGTGTTCTGTAAATTTATAATCTATAGGAAATGTCTGTAATAAAGCACCTTCCCTTAAAGATAAAGCCCTGTTTTGAGTAGGGTGTCCAAATCTACCTGTTCCATATATATAAAATTGTGTAGTTATTGTTGGTGATGGACTATCCCATTTCATTCTGCCATATACTGCACTATAAGATTTGCCAGATGATTTTTTATAACAATTTGGTAATAACTCTTCATCCCAATCTTTCCAGGTACCACCAGGAATAGACTGTTTTATTCTTTTTAAATTTAAATCAGTTAATTTTGCAGATCTATGTAGTGAATCTGACTTACACTGTTCACCATTGTTTAATTTTGGCAAATTTTTAATTTCTGTTTCTACCGTTCTATATACTTGATTTTTCCCGGGATTAATCAAACTGATTTCCCCAAATTTTGAAGCTAACAAAACTAACCGCCTTCGTTTTTGAGGTAAACCATATTTACTGCAATCAACAATTTGATATGTAATGTTATATTTATTTTTTTTTAAAACATCTATAAAATATTGGAAAATATCAAAATTAACTAACTCGGGAACATTTTCCATGGAAATTATATCAGGTTTAATGTTTTCAATATGTTTTGCATAAAATCTTAAAAGATTCCATTTCTCATCTTTTGTTCTATCTTTGTATTTGTTTGTTTGTCTTGAAAATGTTTGACATGGAGCACAACCAACTAAAATTTTAATGTCGTCCTTTTTGTAATATTTACTTATTTCAGAACTATCAATTTTAGATAAATCACAATTTATAAATTTAGCCTTATTGTTATACTCATAAGCGAATTCACAGGTATTATCACTATCAAAACCTGCAACAACATTCAAGCCTGCTTTTTGTAGCCCACAAGTTAAGCCACCAACGCCACAGAATAAATCTACGACAGTAACATTCTTGAATTTAGTCTTTTTCATATTTTATAGCATACCACAAAAATAAAAGTAATGATTCTAGTAACACTTTATTTTGAAAGTTAAATAATATTTTTTTCTTCACGCAATTCTTTTTCCATTTTATGACTAGGGATGTCTGTCAAAACTAGCGATAAAAGAAAAATATCAATAAATTTTGTCTGTTCATCCTGAGCAACCTTTATACTATCTAGATACTTTGCGTACAACCCCATAAAAGTTCTTAGGTTATTTGCGGAGTTCTTATAAGTATGAGAGATAAACGAATTAGAAACAAGACTATCAATATTGTCTACATTAAAGACACCTTTATTCCTGATAAAATTAAGGAATTAATTATAATTTGCCTTTCGGCTTCTGTAGATTTTGGCGACAAATATTTATGTTTTATTAATTTATCTAGTTTCACACGTATACGATTATTATCTCCAAACTGATATATCAATCTTAATTCATTTTCTCCTTTAAAAAATTCTCTTTTGTATAATGAACTTAGCTTAACCCAAAATGCTAACTCTTTGTCATCATCTATAATTTTGTATTTTTCTAATTTATTAAAATCTTTAGTATTGTATTTTATTGGTACCGCTTCAATTTCAACATCAGATTCTAATGCTTCAATTAAAGAATGTATATCTGTTACAATTGCCACTCCGCCACTTTCAGGAGCATAAGATTGCCACATTAAATAATTTTCATCATCATTTATATGCCAACAATTAATAAAAGTCTTATCTCTAATATCAGTTATTTTTAAACTTATATCTTTCATATTAAGACTTTCTGCCAGTATTTTTATATCAGAAGAGGATTTATTAGAATTATTGACAATAGTTTTACAATTGTTATCAAGGTTAAAAAGAAAATCTGTAAAAAATGGTAAAGTTCCTTATGGATATAAAAAAATAGACCCTCGCACAACAGTTATAGATGAAGAAAAAGCACCTTTTGTAAAGCGTGCTTTTGAGTTGTATGCAACAGGTATATCTTTAGAAAAAGTGAAAGAACAGCTATATGAAGAAGGATTTATTTATCAATCCGCATATAAAAAAATTTCTAAAGGACAGCTGGGTAAAATGCTCCAGAATATTAACTACCTTGGTGTATTAAGGTTCAAAGATGTTATATATACAGGACAACATCCACCTATTATATCCCAAGAGTTATTTGATAAAGCACAGTTATCATTTAAAAAGGATAACAAACCTTTATACCGAGATGACCATAATTTTGCACTTGCAGGTATGATGACATGTGCAAAATGCGGATGTGCTATTACTGCGGAAATTAAGAAAGGTAAATATGTATATTACCATTGCACAGGCGGTAAGGGAAAATGTGAACAGAAGAAAATTTACATAAATGAACTGGATTTATTGCCTCAATTTGATGAAGCCGTAAAAGCTATTAGCCTTGCACAAAAGCATATTGATTATGTTAAACAAGGATTAAAAGAAAGTTTGGCTGATAAAAAAGAATTTTCTGAACAAATGCGTAGCAATCTTAAAGCTGAAGAACACAGGATAAGACATAGGCTTGAGAAAATTACTAACGAGTATTATGACGATTTAGTAGACGCTAAGTTTTATAATGAAAAACGTGCTCAATGGAACAAAAATTTAGACGAAATTATGTTAAAACTTGAAGCACTTCATAATGCAGAGAAAAAATATTATGAAGAAGGAGTTAGAATTATAGAAACGCTGAAAAACGCTTATAACCTATATAAACAGCAAACTCCTATCGAGCAGAGAAAATTATTAAATTACTTACTATCGAACTGCAAATTAGAAGGCAGAAAGGTAAGCTATGACTATAACTTACCTTTCTCCTATTTTATAAATTTTGACTCTTGTCGCAAAAAATACCCTGGATGCGATTCGAACGCATGACCTACCGCTTAGAAGGCGGTTGCT
>CAYYAG010000006.1:19209-50465 GCA_964470005.1 uncultured Muribaculaceae bacterium | reverse complement strand
TGAGTGGGTCGTTTTCTGCATCCTAATGGTCTCTTTTAGTGTTTATTATTTAGGAGTTTATATGTTTTTGGGGTTAATGAATCTATTTATATTGAGTGTTTCGACTACACTTAAATCTTACTTATTAATTATTGCATACACTTTTTTAAATGTCAACAAAATGTTTTAAAAAATTTTCATCAAGGCTAAAAAGCCACCAATAGTGTAGTTTTTACACTTTACAAAAGTTAACAATGCTGTAAAACCTTGTCTTTAAAGGGCATAATAGATATATGGCTTGTTATTTTTCTTAACAACAAGGCAATTATTTACCTAATATATACTTTATATATATAAGAGTATAAAAAGGAAAAAGTATGTCAAATTTTTTCAGTACGAAATTTGCGGCTTTAACACAGCCTACATATACGCATTATCCGGGTGCGGAAAAGGACACTTCACAATTAATAAGTGAAGCGTCACTTGAAAACTTTTTTTCAGGTATGAGTGTAGGCACAAATGCTATAACCGGTGATAAAATTGACGGGCTGGCAAATAGGAATATTTCTTATGCAGATCGTGAATTTTTTGAAGAAAACGGATACTACCCAAGTCCGACCGCGGCATGGATAGCTTAATGAGGTAACAAATGTCAAACGGCGACGATTTAAAAATAGGCGGTTTTAAAGACCTTAATATGCAAGTAATGGGAGCAGATAACGGAAGCATCGGCTCATCGCCTGTCACATTGCCGAACAGCGACTACAACTCATTCCAGGCAAATCGAACAAACAATCAGACACAATTTTTAGGTTTAACCGCACAAAATACAACAACTAAATTTAATTCATATAATTTTGATTTTCAATTCGGAACAACTTCAGGAATAAACCCATATCAACAGCTTACGCAGGAGCAGGGTAAATTATTCCACGCTATAAGTTAAAAGCCTCTGCAATAACAGAGGCTTTTTTAATATATTTTTATACACCAACCTTTGATTTTGATTTATTAATACAGTCAATCAAAGTTTTTGCAACTGTTTGCTGTTCTTCTTCCGTCAGTTCCGGAAACATCGGAAGTGAAAGAACAATTTCGGTATTTTTTTCAGAAACAGGCAAGGAGCCTTTTCCTACTCCCAGATATTCATGAACTTTTTGTAAGTGCAATGGAATAGGATAATAAAGCATTGCACCTATACCGTTTTCCTGAAGCATTTTATGAACCTCATCCCTGTTAGGAATTTTAACGGTATATTGATGATATACACAATACGTATTATCAAGCTCTTTTGGAGTTTGAATGTCAGCACAATCTTTGAATAGTTCATTATAATAGTAAGCGTGTTTACGTCTCATTTCGTTCCACTGTTTTACATGCGGAAGTTTTACACGTAAAATTGCAGCCTGGATTTCATCAAGACGGCTGTTTACACCGATTTCATCATGGTGATAGCGAATAGCACCGCCATGATTACGCAACGCTATTACTCTGTCTTTTAATTTTTCATCACTGGTCATAATTAGACCGCCATCACCCATTCCGCCTAAATTTTTAGTCGGATAGAAGCTTAAACAGCCGAAATCACCAAAAGTACCGACCATTTTACCTTTATATAAAGCACCGATAGCTTGACAGCAATCTTCAATCACATGGAGATTATGACGTTTGGCAACATCCATAATAACATCCATATCACAAGGCTGACCATACAGGTGAACCGGTATAATAGCTTTTGTTCTCGGGGTAATTGCAGCTTCAAGTTTTGAAGCATCCATATTGAAGGTATCTTTATCAATATCAACAAAAACAGGTTTTGCACCAACAATTCCAATAGCTTCGGTTGTAGCTACAAATGTAAATGCAACGGTTATAACTTCATCACCGGCGCCTATATCCAATGCGCGTAATGCCAGATGTAAAGCATCTGTACCGGAATTTAAACCAACAGTATATTTGCAGCCGATAAAATCAGCCAACTCCTGCTCAAGTGCTTTTGTGTTAGGTCCTAAAATATAAGAACCCGAACGTAAAACTTCGCATACAGCTTTTTCAACTTCCGCTCCGATTGTCGCGTATTGACGTTTTGAATCTAAAATAGGTATCATATTAATCTCCTTCTTAACTACCTTTAATTTAAGTTTACCACAGCTTTTTCATGCCTTTATAAAAGCTTTATATCAGATATTTAATTCTCTTTTATATGCAGAAACAACCGCAACCATAATCCAGAAAAGAAACTGTATTTGCGGCCTGAAAAATACCGTATCAACAAGCCCGTGAAACATGACAGCCAAAACAGATATAACTGCCGCTGATATGAAAATAACCTTTTCCGTATCAATTGAATTTAAAATCATTTTCACAGCATCCTTAACAAGTAAAATCATAAATCCCAAAAATGCAATTAATGCAAAAATCCCGCTTTCCACAGCAATTTCCAAAAATATATTATAGGCGCTTAAAGCATCAAAGCCTGTTTTCATATATAATCCGTAAATCTCTCTGAAATTTCTGTTTCCGACACCAATACCCAACAACCAGTTATCCTTAAACATCTCAATAGATGACTGATAAACATTAAATCTGAACGAATTTGACGAATCCCGCCTCATTGCAAAAATAGACAAAAATCTTGCCCTGAGCGAGGTAACAAATATCAGTGCAGCGGTGAATATCCCGACTGCGCCGCCAATTATTGCAAGATAGATTTTTTTATAGCTATTCCAGAAAAATTTCGCCGAAACCAAAAATGTAAGCGCAAGGATTAACAGCAATGCCAGATACGCACCCCTGCATCCGGTTGCAAACAAAGCCAGAACAGACAATAACGCCAGTACGGTAAAAATTGAAGCACGCTTGAAATTATTGTTATATGCAAAATGAGCACACATAGCAAAAACCGAAGGAATTCCGACAACAAAATATCCACCAAGAAGGTTTGGGTTAAACGGTTTTAATGTCCCGTAAACACGCGTCATTATTTCTTCTGGATTCAGACCTGATTTATCCTGCCATGTGGCGATGGCCTCAACATGCGAAAAGTTCTGCATCAAGGCCGCAATACTTTCAAAACTTATGCACAAAGCTATTGTTAAAAATATATACGGAAGCTTTGACAGATTGTTTTTAAGATAATGAGCTGTCGAGAAATAAAAACCAATATATATAAATGTTTTTAAAAAGCCTTTAAGGCTCAACATAAACAAACTTGATCCTGCAAGACTTATAACAACAAGCATAAAATATGCAGCCAGAAATAATTCGAAACGATTAAAAGTAAATTTCTCACCCTGCTTTGTCAAAAGTTTTATTAATGTAAAAAACATTGTGACCAGCGCTAAAAAACCTATATAATCAGATGATAAAAATACAGACACGATGATAACCGCTAAAATAGATACAAATATGAATGTATCTATCTTCTGCAATAAAAAGCTGTTATCATAAAAATATTTCAGTTTATCCTGAATTTTAAATATTACTTTACTGAACATCGTATGTTGTACTTTGATTATTAATTACGTCATGGTTGTCAGGAACAGGCACAAGGCGCAAATCTGAAACCACCCCGTTAAACTTGTAGTCCTCTCCCTCTAATGTAATTGGCAAGCCCATTTTAATTTTATTACCGCCTACGACAGCTCCGTCTTTTGTTATTTTTGCGGTATCCTCAAGTGTGACGATAATGTCATACAAGTTTGCCTGTGAAACATCTTCTACAATAACAACCTTTTTAGAGTTAAATGTAGAAAGAACTATTTTCTTTCTGTCCGATTGAACATCCACAATATTCAGATCAGAATACGGAACATTCCTTATACTAATAAAAGTCTTTTCGCCTTTAGCCATAGGAATTTCGTTGCCTGTGAGAGTTGCACTCCTGATATAAACTTGAAATCTTATCTTGGATGTAGCCTCAATTTGTTTATCGGCAGTCTGTCTGAATTTTGTAAAGGTGAAAAATCCTACAATTAATGCAATTAAAATACCAACAATGATAATTATATCAATTGGTCTGACTTTTTTAAGTAAATCCAAAAACTTTTGCATACATTTCTCCTATAATTTTAGGGCAGCATCAAGCAATTCACTGATTGTGGTTGTTGCACATCCGAATTGTCGAACAACCAAACTTGCTGCTATATTTCCTATAATTGCGGCATGCACAAAATCCGCACCAGCGGTTAATGCTAATGTATAAACAGCCGTGACCGTATCACCCGCACCGGTAACATCAAAAACTTCTGATTTATTGAACACCGGAATTTTAGTATATTTCTTCTTTGGCTCCGTGACAAACATTCCATCTGCCCCGCAGGTAATTAATATTGCATTTGCTCTGGTTTCGGAAAGTAATTTGTCGCCGGCTTTTTTCAAGTCCTCATCACATTTTAGCTCAAACCCTACCGCCCTTTCCGTATCCGGAAGGTTTGGAGTCATGGACGTAATATTTTTATATGTGCCTAAATCTCTTTGTGCATCAACAACAACTATTTTATTGTATTTATTTGCCAGCTTTATTGTTGTTTCAATTATTTTTTTTGTCAAAGTTCCTATATGATAGTTAGATAAGATAATCGCATCATACTCGGGAATTGCTTTTTCTATATTCTCAATAATTTTGCTTTCTGTTTCAGGGCATACCTGCTCATTAGTCTGCCTGTCAACACGAACAATTTGCTGAGTTATGGATGTAGTGATAGAACCTGAAATACGTGTTTTTGTTGTTGTTTTTCTTTTAGGATCTTTTACTATATATTTACAATCTATATCCGCCTTTTCAAAAGTATCAATCAATTGCCCTGCCTGATAATCATCCCCGCAGACACCAATAACGCCAACCTTGCCTTTGTTAAGCGTAGATGCGTTATGTGCAGCATTTGAAGCCCCGCCGAGTATGAGCTTTGTACGTGTATGCTGCAAAATTAACACCGGCGCTTCCCGCGATATTCGCTCAGCATCACCGTAAATCATTTCATCTATAGCCAAATCACCAATAACTAATATTTTAGGTTCGGTTAGTTTCTTAATGTAAGAAACGAGTTTTTCTTTATCCATATTCATAAAAACTTCTTTCTAAAAAAATCCTCGTAGAAACACTATAGCATAAAAATAAAATTACAACTACACATGGCGCTCAACAGGATTAATAAGCAATTGAGCCAGCTTATCAGCACCTTCAAAATTTCTTGCGAGAACCTGTTCTGCAGCCTTTTCGCGATTGTAATCGACAAATTTATGTCTTATATTAAATACACCGTTTTCCAAATCAATTACGGCATAACAGGCCAGAGGTGTAGGAGTCATAGGGCGTCCGACACTCCCAACATTAACTACAGTTTGTTTATTGGTTGTCTGGTAACCGCATGGTACATGCGTATGCCCGCAAAGAATCAAATCCACATCCGTACCGGCTATAATTTCTTCAATTTCCTCCAGTGGTCTATTGGGCAAGATATCTTCATTGTTCGCACGGGGAGATCCATGCGTTAAAAGAATCTTTACTCCATCTATATCAGCCTCCAGCAGCGGCGGAAGATTCTTTAAAAATTCCTTGTCCTCATCTGTAACATAATTCATATCATCAACTAAGGCATTTGCCATAACCGGATATTTCTCCTTAAGCATATCCACGACATCCTGACCGTATTCAGCAATAAGCTTATCCGTATTCCCCTGAACAATAATCCAGTTTTGCTGCCTTACAAAACCCATTGTGCTTATAGGCTGAGGACCGGCAAGAAGCAAATCCCCCAAACAAATAATTTGCTCACAATTCTCATTTTCTATGTCTTTTAAAACTTCCTGCAATGCTATAAGATTAGCATGAATATCAGATATAACCGCAACTCTCATATAACTCTCCTTTTTTTTAAGTATAACATAAATACTTTTCTAATTACATTTTTTTATAATAAAATAAAATTATGATAAAAAGGCGTAGCTCAAAACAAATTCTAATAGGTAATGTCAAAGTCGGAGGAGATGCACCAATAAGCGTGCAATCAATGTGTAACACAGATACCAGGGATATAATTGCTACGCTAAGGCAAATTAATGAACTTGCCGACAAGGGATGCGAAATTATTCGTTTAGCTGTATTAAATAAAGATGCGGCAGAAGCCATCAAAGAAATAGTTAAGAAATCTCCGGTGCCCCTGGTTGCGGATATACATTTTGATTACCGTCTTGCAATCCAATGTATAAATAACGGAATTAATGCCCTCAGACTCAATCCCGGGAATATTGGAAAACGCGAAAATATTGAAAAAGTCGTAAAACTAGCCAGACAGCAGCAAATTCCTATCCGTATAGGTGTAAATGCCGGATCCTTAGAAAAAGAGCTTATGGAGGAGAGCATTCCACTTTCTGAAAAAATGGTTAAAAGTGCAATGAAACATATCGCAATCCTTGAAGATTTAAATTTTGAACTGATAAAGGTTTCCCTAAAATCCTCCGATGTATTAACGACAATAGAAGCATATCGCTTAATTGCAGAAACAATTCCCTATCCTTTACACCTTGGAGTAACAGAAGCCGGTACCCTCAGGGGAGGATTAATAAAATCATCCGTAGGGCTCGGAACTTTACTTGCTGAGGGTATTGGAGATACTATACGGGTATCTTTGACTGAAGATCCCATAGAAGAAGTATCCGCAGGTTTTGATATTTTGAAATGTTTGGGGCTGAGGCATGGCGGAGTTAACTTTATATCCTGTCCAACATGCGGGAGGACTCAAATTGACCTTATTAACCTTGCAAAAATGGTTGAAAAAAAATTTAAAAACTTGGATAAAAATATAACTATCGCGACAATGGGTTGTGCTGTTAACGGTCCTGGTGAGGCTAAACATGCTGACTTTGGAATCGCCGGCGGGGTTAATGAAGGCTATATTTTTAAAAAAGGTGAAATTGTTGCAAAGGTTCCGGAAAGTCAACTGCTTGAAAAATTGGAAGAAATTATAATAAAATCATACAAATAGTTCAGGAAAGTGTAACAAAAATATAATATATTTGTATTGAACACAAAATATTATTATAATATTAATTAGAGGTGTATATGAAAATAAAATTCTTACTGGCAACTTTAATTTTTACATTTGCAGTTATTCCGGCATTTGCAGATATAACACCTATTGAAGCGTCGTCTCCCGAATATTTATACAATCACGGGCATTCTGAAGCAGTTGTAGATATTGTGCAGTTTACGAAAGCAGGAGTTAACGGTGAAGAATATATATCTTCTTATGAATTAAAACATGCAAATGATCCAAAAGTCTTAAAATGGCTAAGAAATGTATTTCTATATTTGGACCCGGCAATGGATGACGGCAAGTTCTTACAGCATGATACAAAACCATCCCCAAGTTATGATGATTTGTAAAAAAATATTTTATCTGCTTATATGTTTATCAATTTTTGTGCATCCTGTTTCTTCAATTGAAAAAGGTTCTGTCAAGTACGAAGAAAATTTAATCGATTATTCTGTCCTTGACGGGGAACAACTCCTTGACGAAGCTGATAGCTTTTTTGAACAATATGAAAGCACAAAAGACCCTAAATTTTTAAGCACTGCAATGGGAAAGTATTATATAGTTACCAAAATCTATCCTGTTGAAATATACCCAATGGTTCAGCTTGCAAGGACGTATGATGAAAAAAAGTTAGACCGATTTGCTAAAGAATATTTTAGCATTTGTTACGATATAAATAAAAAAGATCCATATTTGAACTATTATATGGGTGATTTTTATTATAAAAGAAACGATTTTAAAAGGGCGCTAAGATATTTTAAACGCGCATACGAAAACGGTTACAGCGATTACTACGATTTAAACATGAAAATTGCTACAATATATGAAAAATTTGCCGATCTTTTAACAGCAAAGTATTATTATGAAAAAGCTTTTTCTTTGAATCCGGCAAATACCAATTTAAAAGATAAAGCACTCCAAATAGAGTCATTAGACTATAATAACTCCGGCTACTACAAAAATTCTGTCAGGGAATAGGGATGAAAATAAGAAAAATCACGGTTATACTTATAATTTTGTTAATGGCATCAAAAGTTTATGCCGCTGATGATATTTATACACCCGTTAAATTCTCGCGTAATGAAGTAATTTTTTCAAATTCCTCATTGCCAATAAACGTAATTGACCCTAATCCCAAAAACAACCTTTATGGCAGTATTTTCCCCGGGGGGAGGGGCTCTAACCAGTTAGTAATATACACCCCCGAGTTCGGAGACAGAACAAATACTAATGAATACGGTACAGAAGCAATAGTCCAGAAGAATACCATAACAATGCTGAGCGGAGCCAATTCATTTATTCCTCCTGACGGAATTGTTATAAGCGGGCACGGAACAGCTAAAGCCTGGATGAACAAAAACATCACCGTGGGAACAAAAGTTTATATAGATAAAAACACTCTTTATGCCTATACAACATCTGAAAGCTATATGTTTGAGGCTGAAAATAAAATTAAAAAAGCTAAGGATATGCTTGATTACTACAAGGGTAAAGTGCCCGGTTATAACGCAAAAACACCCAATAATCATATAACAGATGCCCAAACTTTTCTGAAAAAAGCTAAAAAAGATACCGAAGACCAAAACCATGTCAAAAAATATTCCAAGCTTGCCTTAGATGAAGCTAATGAGGCCATTATATCAGCACTTCCATATATGCCTAATGAGTTGAAAGGTATTTGGATAAGACCTACAGAAACATCGCAGAGCCAAATTATTTCAACACTTAATAAAATGAAAGATACCGGAATTGATAATGTATTTCTGGAAACCTTTTATCACGGGAAAACAATTTTCCCAAGCCAAACAATGAAAGAATACGGCTTTATCGTCCAAAATGAACAATTCAATATGTTTGACCCTTTAAAAATATGGGTTCAGGAAGCACATAAGCGAAATATGAAGATTCATATATGGTTCCAATCTTTTTATGTAGGCAATATTCCACCATCACAAAATTCTAAAAGCATACTGGCTGTTCATCCCGAATGGGGCAATAAAATCAAATCCGAATATCTATCCAAAACCCCGACCAGTTCAAAATCAGAGCATAACGGATACTTTCTGGATCCCGCGAATCCGGAAGTACAAGATTTCTTGCTAAAACTTTTAGATGAAATAATAGTTTCCTATTGTCCTGACGGAATAAATCTGGATTATATAAGATACCCCCAGTCTATCTCTAAATATGAAACAGGAAGCTGGGGATATACAGAATTTGCAAGAAAAGACTTTCTTGATATGTATAAAGTTGATCCGGTTGATATAAAATACAGTGACAACTTGTGGAAAAATTGGGAAAACTACCGCAGAGAAAAAATAACAAATTTTGTTGCCAAGGTCGGAACTCTGGGAAGGCAAAAAAATGTATACATTAGTACCGTAATCTTCCCTGACGTTGAAAACGCCCTTAATACTAAACAACAAGACTGGCGTACATGGTCTAAAAGAGATTTTGTTGACGGATTCACACCATTATTTTTAACTTATGATCCCAAGATGGTTTCGACTATGATGAATGATGTTATGAAAATAAAAGGCGGAAAAACAAATATTTATGCCGGGATTTTTGTAACCTTTATGGGCGGCTCAAATGAAGATCTTGTACGACAAATTCACGAGACCCGAAAATTAAAAGCTGACGGCGTAATATTATTTGATTATGCCCATACTCAAGGCCAATATGCAGAAACACTATCCGGAAGTGCGTTTAAACCCGTTAAGCAGCCTCCGCAGAAACAGACTAAAAAGAAAAAAAATCAGTTTAAATTTTTCGGTAAAAAAAAGAAATAATTTCCATGCTATAATTCCCTTGTTGGAATGATTAGAGAATATGTAAACACTAAATTACAGAGTAAAAATGCTGTAATGTTTATAACATCCTTTATGTTTATGGCAGGGATTCTGTCATACTTCAATAACTGTGAAATTATTGTTTCTGCAGTTTTAACTATTTTCGGTATAATATTAATTCTTCAAAGAAAAGCACCTTTAAAATATATAATATTCTGGCTAATAATTTTCTATTGCGGCTTTTTCAATTCATATTTTAGAGTAAATACCACTGACGAACTTTATGAACTGGCTCCGACAGATACAAGTGTATCCGGTCAAATTGTATCAATTCCTAATACAATTAATGATAAAATGACTTTCTTTATGAATATAACAGAGGCCGGAAATACCCGAATTAATGCTAAAAGTTATGTAACATTGTATATCAATCCAATGGAGCCCAATAATTTAAATATCGGCGATAATATTATCATTGACGGCAAAATCCGACGCCCGTTTAAGGCCGGCAATCCGTCACAATTTGATTACGGAAAATATCTGCAAAATTTTAATGCATTCACTACAATATACGCCGACAGTGGAGATTATCAAGTAATCAATGCCGAGCTACCTTTAAAGTGGCAATTTTTAAGAAAATTAAATGAAGTTAGAAACAATATATTAAAGAGCCACTCCAAATATTTGCAGTCACCCAATCTTGAAATACTCGGAGGGGTAGTTTTTGGTGACGATGCAGTTGCGCCTCCTGATTATATAAAAACAAATTTTATAAATTCAGGACTTTTGCATATTCTGGCGGCATCAGGTATGAACGTTGCATTTATCTTCGGATTCTGGTTTTTCATAATGCGCTTTTTCCGTGTACCGTACAAAATAAATGTTACGGGCGGAATGATAATGGTAATTTTATACACTCTTATGACAGGGCTCGGGGCATCAGTGCTAAGAGCAGCTTTGATGCTTTTATTCATTCAAATTGGTAAACTCATTGACCGTGATGCCCATAGTGTTTCACTGTTATCTTTTGTTGCGTTTTTAATGCTTGTTTATAACCCTGCCTATATTAATAATGTAGGATTTCAACTCTCATTTATTGTTACATTTGGCATTCTGACAACAGGAATGGTAATTTTTGAAAAATGTAAAAATATTAATGTGCCTGAATGGATTAAGGGCGGCATTTTAATACCTATTATCGCACAAATCTGGGTGGCACCCATTCAAATGTTTTATTTTAATACATTCAGCACATACTCAATTCTTGCAAATATTGTAACTGTACCGTTTTTAAGTGTAATAAGTTTTGGAGGATTTGTAAGTTCAATACTCGCTACGATAAAGCCAATTGCGGATTTTGTGTGTATGATATTTGATTTTGTTTTAAAATATGCACTTGACGTAATTGTTTTTATATCGAATTATTTTGCAAGCCTGCCTAATTCAATTCTACAGACAACTCATCCCTGTATTGCGCAAATTTTCCTATATTATGTAATAGTTTTGTTGATAACAGTATTTATAGAAAAAGGATACGATAAAAAACTTTTTATAACAATTGTAACCGCAATAGCAATATTATTTATTTCAACACTCAATATTCCAAACCGTCAACTTGAAATAATAACATTTGATGTCGGGAATGCTGATGCTTTTCTTATAAAAACACCGGCGAATAAATATTTTATAATTGATACAGCAAAGATGAGTTATAAAAGTTCATCATCAACAGCAAAACTTGTTATTGCAAAATACCTAAAAGACAGGGGCATTAAAAATATTGAAGGAATGGTTTTAACACATTTTGATTTAGATCATGCAGGCGGTGCTGTTGATCTTATACATGAATTAAATATCAAAAATATCTACGTAAATTCACTTAAACGCAATACATATACTGTAATCAACATATTTAATGCAATTGACCGGGCAAATATAAAAACTTATCTTGCGCGTAATAATAACAAAATATATGAAGAACCTGATTTGACAATCAAAACTTTCATAGCAGGTATCCCGGAAAACGACAACGAAAATTCCATAATAACATTATTAAGCTACAAAGATTTTGATATGCTGTTTATGGGTGATGCAGGAATTATTGCATTTGATAAAATAAAAAAGAATTTACCTCAAGATATTGAAGTACTGAAAGTTGGTCACCATGGCGGCAAAAATGTTGTCAATAAACAAATGACAGATTATCTTAAAAATAAAATTTCGGTAATTTCAACAGGCCCTAATAATTTTGGACATCCTAACAGGGCAACTCTTGATATTTTACATAATACAAAAATATACCGAACAGACAGAAATAACTCAATCAAAATTTCCACGGACGGAAAAGTTTACACAATGAGCACATTCAACCGTACAGCTAAAAAATATTTAAAAACTGAACAATTGAATGCAGTTAATTAATCTCATCGGGTATCTCGGGTATATTTTTTGAACCTTTTACCCCGAGTTCTTCAATACGATTCAATTGATTAATTATATTGTCTTTACCGCTCAATTTAGTAATTGCGGAATTATAGGCATTTTTAATTTTAACCATATCGCCTAACAAATCAGAAAATTTATCAATCATTCTGGAACATATTCTGGAAATCTCAAGCGCATTTTTATTCTGCCTGTCAACAATGTGGAAAGAATTAATAATTTTTAATGCCGCAAGCAAAGTTGAAGGAGAAACAGGCATCACCTTATTTTTCCATGCAAAATCCCACAGCGCACAATTATCACAAAACAGCATTGCATAACAGCTCTCTATCGGTATAAACATCAAAACATAATCCGGAGATTTGTCATCCGAAGAATAATCACGCTTTGCAAGGCCTGTGATATGCGCTTTTGTAGATTCTATAAACTGCTTTAAATGAATATCCCTTTCATATTCATTATCCGAGTTAATATACCCTTCAAAAGAGGAAAAGGAAGTTTTGGAATCAATATATATGCATCTGTTATCCGGCAAAAAAACAGTTGCATCAGGCCGCCCTTCAGAAGCACCTGCCTGAACTTTATATTCTTCATCTTTTCTCAAACCCGATGCCTCAAGTACTCTTTCAAGAACAATCTCTCCCCATTTACCGGCAGTCCGGTTATCTGATCTCATAACATTTACAAGGGCATTAGCATCCATTGAGATCTTCTTGCCTGTCTCAAGGAAATTTTTGATATTTAAATCAAAAACAGTAAAATTCTCCTTTTCCTGCTTAAAATTTTCTTCTGTTCTTTTTTCAAAATCTTCAATGCGTTCTTTAAATAATTTAAAAAACTCATCCAATCGCTCGCGATTTTGAACTGAAAACTCAGTAGAACTTTCTTTAAAAATTCTGTTTGCCAAATTCTCAAAATCCGCCCTGCTGTTTTTTTGCGCCAGATAAAACGGTATAAAAACACAGACCGCTCCGAATACAAAACCCCCTATAAATATTAATATTTCCATTACTTTCTCCTTGTCAAGAATTATACCACAATTGTTGTACATCAAAAAATGTAACGAAAAATTATTTACAAAAAAATCAACCATGCCGCAAATCATGGTCTAGAGCATGGTTGAGGCAAAACATCAATCCAAAGATGTACGCCAATTTCTCAAACCGCCATGACCACAATATCAATCAGGACATGGATGAATCTTACCCTACAAAAATAGTAGTATATAAAGTGTAGTTGAAGGTTACTAAAAAAAGGGGAGATAAAATGAGAGAGTTCAGAGGTAAACTAAGAGTATTATTAATTGATGACAACGGAGATCATTTAAGAGGTGTGAAAGAATTAATTACTCTTGAAAGCAGCTATGACGTAGTAGGTGCAACAACAAGCGCCAACATAGGTATAAACCTCATCAAAAAATATCATCCTGATATTGTTTTAATGGATATCAATATGCCGGAAAAAGACGGCCTGCAAGCAATTTATGAGATTGAAAAACTAGGCCTCGACACAAGAGTTATAGCATTAAGCGGTTACGATGATTCTGATTTAATTTTCCGGGCAATGAAACTCGGCGCAAAAGGTTATATTTTAAAAACCATGGCATCTGCCCAGTTAATTTATGCAATAGATGAAGTTGCCGCCGGCAAAATTTATCTTCCTTCCGCATTATCATCAAGGTTCTTTGAATACTTCCAGAACACTTTCAAAGAAGAAGCAAAGGCCTCCGATGCGGAAAATCTGCTTACTTACCTCACAACACGTGAAGAAGAAGTGCTAGACCTTTTAACACAGGGTAATAACTACAAGGGGATTGCAGGAAAATTATTTATATCAGAAACTACAGTTAAGACACACGTTAATAACATTTTCCAAAAACTACAGGTAAATGACAGAACACAGGCTGTTTTATACGCACTGAATAACGGATTTGCAAACAAAAGACGTGCAAAATTAGCAGTATAAGTTAAACAAAGTAAAGAGGTTTTAAGGTTCAGCTGCGGCTGAACCTTAATATTAAGATATTATGAACGATACAGAAATAATAAAATTACAGGCAAGATGCGTTGCACACGAGATTAGAAATCATGTATCAATATGTGAAATGTATTCGGAAATTATAAGAAAAAATTTAGAACGCGACGGGTATAAAAACGACTCTGTTGAAAACGCTATTGAATGTATAAGGAAATCCTTGAAAATAATAGGAAATTCCCTTTTAGACCTAAAATCAATTAATAATTTATCACAGCAAAACTGTGAT
This sequence comes from uncultured Muribaculaceae bacterium, assembly GCA_964470005.1. GTDB lineage: Bacteria > Cyanobacteriota > Vampirovibrionia > Gastranaerophilales > Gastranaerophilaceae > SIG32. The sequence goes on along the minus strand of CAYYAG010000006.1, from coordinate 35,952 downwards.
TTTAAATTTCTGACAGAAGAAGGTGTAAGGCTTGCTCAGGCATATATTACCGGAAAAAATATTACAATAAACTGTTTTGTAAAAAATACTGCCACAATATATGTGGATGATAATAAATTCCTTGCCTGTATTGTCAATATAATTAAAAACGGAATTGAAGCAATCAACATTAAAGGTGAAATAAACATTATAGGCGAAGTAAAAAATAACTTTGCACACTTAAGGATTTCAAACAACGGTAAAATGATATCCAAAGAAAAACAAAAAGAAATCTTTGAAGAAGGATTTACTACAAAACCTGCAGGTAGCGGGCTCGGCCTGCATATCTGTAAATCAAATCTTCAAGCTCAAAATGCACAACTCAAATTGAATAAATCCACAAAATCTATTACCGAGTTTGAGATAATCATACCGATAGTTATTTGAAATATATTTTTTTTATACTAAAATTAATTCAGGTAATAATCCTTAAAAGGAGAAGTAATGGAAAATATTTCTATATTAGAAGACGGAATAACAATACTGTGTATCGGTATGGGATTTGTATTTTTGTTTCTTGTAATCATGGTTTATGTAATGGATTTCACTGCATTTATTATAAGAAAGATAAATAATATTTTTCCGGAAGAAATTCCTGATGAAAACAAATACTCCAAAAAGAATAAGGTTACAGCTGATAGCGAAATAGCACTTGCCATTGCTCTTTGCTATTCTAAAAGATAAAGTTATATTTTTTGTTTTATAATTATTTGTATGAAAACAAAGTCACGAAAAGCTGTAGAACTTTTCCATGACGGATACAATTGTGCCCAGGCAGTATTCTGTGCATTCTGTGAAGATTTTGAAATGGATTTTAAAACAGGTTTAAGACTTTCATCTTCATTCGGAGGAGGTATGGGTGGACTTCGGGAAGTCTGCGGAGCTGTAAGCGCCATGTTTATGATTGCAGGCATCAAGTACGGATATACCGAACCCAATAACGATACTGTAAAGCAAACACATTATGAGCTTATACAAAAACTTGCCGCAAGGTTTGAAGAAAAACATAATACAATTATCTGCCGCGAAATACTTGGCCTTCCTGAAGGTAAAGATGTACCAATTCCCCTCAAACGAACTGATGAATACTACCAAACAAGACCCTGCGACGAATGTATCGCTGATGCCGCACAAATAATCTCAGAATTAATTGATTATTCACAAACATGATCTAATGCTTTTTCTAAAATTAACTTAACATGACTATCATCAAGTGAATAATATACGTTTTTTCCTTTTTTATTGGCCTTCACGAGTTTTGCAATCCTTAATACCTTGAGCTGATGTGATACTGCTGACTTTGTCATATTTAATAAAACTGCTAAATCCCCAACACACATCTCACTTTCTTCTAATGCCCATAAAAGTTGTATACGGGTGCCGTCCCCCATCACTTTGAAAAAATCCGATAACTCATACAGTAAATTCATCTCCGGCATCTTTGGCCTGACTTTTTCTACAATATCAATATTTATAGCCTCACAATCAGTTTTTCTGTTTACCATAATCCTGTCCTCTTTTATATTATAACACAATTGAACAATTATTCAATTATGTAAAAAATTATTAATCTTCGGGCGCAGCAGCTTGACAATTGAACAATTGTTCAATTATAATATTATTAGACAGCTTAAGGATAAATTTATGTGTACCCACCACCATCATGAAAACTGCGAAAATCAAACAAATGAACTTGTAAAGATTACTATTTCAGCAATTATACTAATTATTGCGATTATTTCAACTTTACCTGCATCCGGAAGATTTTTAATATTTATGGCAGCTTATCTTATAGCAGGGGGAGAGGTGTTATTAAATGCAATAAGAAACATCTTAAGAGGGGAGATTTTTGATGAGAATTTTTTAATGAGCATAGCCACAATTGGCGCTCTGGCAATTGGAGAATACCCGGAAGCTGTTATGGTAATGATATTATATAGGGTAGGCGAATATTTTCAAGACAAAGCCGTTGAAAAGTCAAAACATTCCATAACAGAGCTTATGGATATAAGACCTGACCATGCAAATCTAGAAAAAGACGGTGAAATAATAATAAAATCACCCCGGGAGATAAATGTAAATGAAGTAATTATAGTAAAGGCAGGCGAAAAAATCCCGCTTGACGGTGAAGTTATTGAAGGGAAAGCCGTACTAGACACATCTGCGCTTACCGGAGAATCCATTCCGCATGAAGTTAAAACAGGTGATGCAGTATTGAGCGGCTGTATAAATACAAATGGTCTTATCAAAATACGAGTAACAAAAGAATTTGGCGAATCAACTGTTTCAAAAATTCTTGAACTTGTAGAGCATGCCAGCACGCAAAAGGCCAAAACCGAAAACTTTATTAGAAAATTTGCACGTTATTATACCCCGGTAGTAGTTTTTGGAGCATTAGTTCTTGCTATATTCCCGCCGCTTTTAACCGGTACTGATTTTAACATCTGGATACAACGAGCCTTGACATTTCTTGTAATATCCTGTCCATGTGCGCTGGTAATTTCAGTACCTTTAACCTTCTTTGCCGGTATAGGTGGTGCTTCAAAACAGGGTATCTTAATTAAAGGCAGCAGTTATCTTGAGTTATTATCAAACCCGGACAGTATTGTGTTTGATAAAACAGGCACACTAACAAAAGGTACATTCAGGGTTTCAAAAATTCAACCCCAAAATGGTATTACAGAAGATAAATTACTGGAAGTTACAGCCATGGCAGAGGCATACTCAAATCACCCAATTGCAGCCTCAATAAAAAACGCTTACGGTAAAGAAATAAACACAGATATTATCACCGAGGTTACTGAAGATGCCGGAAATGGTGTTTCAACGACTATAAATGGTGAAAAAGTCCATGCCGGTAATGCAAAATTAATGAAAAAATTCAACGTAGATTTTACTGAAAGCAACGATTACGGAACCGTAATATATGTATCAAAGAACAATGAATTTCTTGGATACATTGTAATTTCAGATGAGCCAAGATCTGATTCAAAAGAGGCTATATATGAATTAAAAAAAGTTACAAACAATATCATAATGCTAACAGGCGACTCTCAAAGAACTGCTGAAAACATTGCAGCATTACTTGGTATAGAAAAGGTTTATGCAGATCTTTTACCTTCCGGTAAAGTAGAAAAAATTGAATGGTTAATACAAAACAAACAAAAGAACAAAAATGTAATTTTTGCCGGTGACGGTATAAATGATGCACCTGTACTAGCGAGGACAGATGTTGGAATTGCAATGGGAGGTTTAGGCTCTGATGCGGCAATTGAGGCTGCCGATGTGGTAATTATGGACGATAAGCCTTCTAAAATTTATACAGCAATCAAAATTGCACGAAAAACAATGGTCATAGTCAAACAGAATATTATTTTTGCAATAGGTGTCAAAGTAGTTTTTCTGACACTGGGAGCTTTCGGGCTTATGACTATGTGGGGTGCGGTTTTTGCAGATGTTGGCGTAACACTTATTGCAGTACTGAATTCTCTAAGGGCTTTAGATACTAAAAAAACTCCGGCATAAACCGGAGTCATATAATAAAATGTTATTCAATTACCTTAATCCAACCTTCAGGAGCCTCAATTCTACCCATCTGAATACCGGTCAAGGCATCATACAGCTTTTGGGTAATTGTTCCCATTCGGTCTTTTCCTGATGGCAAGTAAATATGTTCGCCATGATTTACAATCTCTCCGACCGGTGAAAGAACTGCAGCTGTTCCGCAGAGAGCACACTCCGCAAAATCTTTTAATTCTTCCACATAAACTTCACGCTCCTCTGTTTTTAATCCCAGATAATGTTCCGCCACATAAAGAAGTGAACGCCGGGTAATAGACGGTAAAATAGTATTCGACTTAGGAGTTACTACAACATTATCGTGTGTCACAAATATAATATTTGCTCCGCCTGTTTCCTCAACCTTGGTGCGGGTTGCGGAATCAAGATACATATTTTCATTATAGCCCTGCTTATGAGCATCAACAATTGCATGCAAACTCATAGCATAATTAAGCCCGGCTTTCACATGCCCTGTCCCTCTCGGTGCAGCTCTGTCAAAGTCAGGAATCCTTAATGTAAGAGGCTTAACACCACCTTTAAAATATGGACCTACAGGTGTTACGAAAATTCTGAACTGATATTCTTCAGCCGGCTTAACACCAATTACCGGATTACTGCCGAACATATACGGTCTTACGTATAAAGTTGCGCCTGTACCGTATGGAGGAACCCAGTCCAAATTTGCCTTTACTGTTTTTATAACAGCTTCCAGAAATTTTTCTTCGGGATAAACAGGCATTTCCAAACGTTCACAGCTTTCAGCCATCCTTTTTGCGTTCAGATCAGGTCTAAAACAAACAACATGCCCGTCTACCGTTGTGTAAGCTTTTAAGCCTTCAAAGCATGTTTGCGCATATTGAAGAACCCCGGCACTTTCATTCATCGTGATTTCAGACTCCGTTGAAAGTTCGCCTTCCTCCCATTTGCCGTCTTTAAAATTAGCCACAAAACGATAATCCGTTTTTATATATCCAAATCCTAAGTTTTTCCAGTCAATATTCTTTTTCATATACTTTCCTCTTTAGCGGATACTCTCTCCATATAAGTTTTAGCATACAAATACATTTATGTCGAGAAAAGATTAAAAAATAATAAATTTATACAGAATATTCTGACCATTTTTTTGTAACAACTTTTCCGGTGCATCTCATTATTGTATCTTAAGAAATTACCTCACCGATACTATCTGCACAAATAATGCCTGCCTTCGTTTTTTTATATATACAATATAACTTTTTATATCAGCTTCAAAATCCGAATATTCAATAGCCGAATCAGTATTTTCCATGCTACAGTTTATAAGTTTTAAATTTTTGCAGCAGCAAAGGGATTGTGTCCCGACCATTTTACAGTTAACAGATGTAAGATTCCCCAGTGATTTTAGAGTACTTTATAACTCCCTCTTTACAATCCCATAGCGGAGCTTTTGTTTTATCCTCCATATATGAGTTAATAAGTGAGAACTCTTTTGCATACCACATAGGATACCTTAATATCAGTTCTGCTTCCAACTTTTATATTTTAAAAAATGATTTTTTATACAATTAAGTATAGCCTGTGCATATTCATCATGTTTTCCGTAAAAGATATGCGATGCATCGGGCACAATAATCACCTGATTTTCATCTGGATTTGTACAGCAAGAATTTATTTTTTCTATAAATCCTTTTGGATTATTATCTGTCAAACTATCCTTAGCACCTATTACAAAAGAACCCCTAATCTTAATTGAAGCCAGGGAATTTGTTTCACCATCCCCACTTATAACCGGACAATTTTTAAGATTATAGGCATTATAAAAACTCAAAACTGCTTCCGCAGACATAGGAGAAAAGCCTCCGAACAAAAATGGTAAAATGTCTTGAGCTCTGCCTTCTGTGAGGAACTCCTCGGCCTTTTTTAAACATTTATCAACATCTGGCATAACTTTCCACCAATAAGCCAAATCAATAGGCGCGGTTACAATAAAATAAGCAACATAATTATCAGGTGTATTTCCCAAATAATTAATTATCCTGTTTGAACCCAATGAATGACCTGCAAGAATGATATTTTTAAAACCAAGTTCTTTTGCATATTTGACATAAGCCTCTACATCTTCATATGTAAGGCTAAAATCATCAAATACAACTCCCGTATATTTTTGTTTTCCGGTTGAAAAATCCGAATACGCCATAAACGAAAATGCATCCATAGCATGGCCTGCAATAAATGCAATACCATTTTTAAGTAAGAGATCACCTGTGGCAGTTAATATATCATTTTGAAAGACATTACTACATATACCTGTCATCATAATTACAACAGTATCTGACAAATTGCTCCCCCACATTGCACCTTTTAGTTCAATGCCGCGCGGGGTATTTACTCGTATAATTTCCATGATTTCTCCTAATATTTATATCATTACATTATTATTATTTACAATCTTCGAAAAATAGCAAATACTTATATTAAATACACTTGAATGCTTGACAGGCATAAATAAACAATCTATTATAGAGAAATGGAAATTCGTGTACTAAAATATTTTTTAACAGTCGCAAGGGAAGGCAGCATAACAGGAGCTGCGAATGCCCTGCATCTTACCCAGCCTACACTTTCAAGGCAGTTAATGGATTTAGAAAAAGAACTCGGACATAAACTCTTAATCCGCGGCAAATACAATATTTCACTCACGCCAGAAGGAATGATGCTCAGAAAACGTGCCGAAGAAATAATTGACATGGTTGAAAAAACAGAAGCCGAATTTTACTCAATCAATGAAATACTTAGCGGAGATATCTATATAGGCTGCGGAGAAACAGATTCAATGAAATACATTGCCGAGGTCATGAAAGAATTGCAATCAGAGTATCCTGCTATAAAATTTCATATATACAGCGGAAACGCAGAAGATGTAACTGAAAAACTTGAAAAAGGCTTGTTGGATTTTGGAGTATTAATTCAGCCTATTGATCTTTCAAAATACGACAAGCTTACGATTCCTAAAAAAGATGTCTGGGGTGTTATAATGCGAAATGACAGCCCACTAGCAGAAAAAAAAGTTATAACTTTAAAAGATTTATCAGGTTTACCAATTATAGCGTCAAGACAAATGTCAAAAAAATACTCTTCCGAAAGCGAATTTTTAGACTGGTTTGGCGAGGAATTTGAAAACATCAACATAACCGCAACCTATAATCTGGTATATAATGCAGCTAAAATGGTTGAGGCAGGAATTGGTTATGCCATTACTCTTGATAAATTAATTAATACCGGCTCAAATAGCGATTTGACTTTCCGGCCGCTGTCACCAAAGTTGGAATCAGGTCTTGATATTGTCTGGAAAAAATATCAAATTTTTTCTCCTGCGGCCAAACTGTTTTTAGAAAAGCTTGAACACAGGTTCGCTGATAAGATTTAAAAAAATTAAATATAGTACAACAGTACATTATTATCAAAATAAACTTCTCTTACTATACCCAGAATTTTATTGATAAAATCTTTATAAGCTTGCCTGTCCGCTTCGCCGGACAGTATTATATCTGCATTATCCATTGTCGGATAAATATGAATTTTTGCCTTATCTGACGCATTTTTATAAACATCATCTACGGAAGATCCTAAATCACGTTCTCCTGCACGTCTGTAAAAACGTTCTTTTTGGACTTGTGGAGACACTTCAACAAACACTTTAAAATCAAACGCATCAACCACATCCTCCGTTAAAGTAAAAAGCCCCTCTGAAATAATAATTCTGGAAGGCACTGCAAGCGTAACACCGTCCTCACGTTTAGCAGTACCGGACATATCATATTTGGGCAAATAAACATTTTCCCCTTCTAATAATGATTGAATATGCTCTTTCATTAACGAAAGTTCAAGTGCTTGCGGAATATCAAGGTCATAATGTTTGGCAAATTCGGCAAAACTTCCGGCAGCTTTCACCATATCTGACCTGTCATAATAGTAATCATCCGTGTTAATTCTTGTGATTAAATTATTTATTCCAAACTCTTTTGCAAAGGCTTCAAGCGTATCAATAATGTCATATGCAATCGTTGATTTTCCGCTTGCTGTTTCACCGGCAATACCAATTGAGCATGAGCGTTTTACCCTGCCTGATAAAAACAGTGCCATTTTGCGGATTACATTTACAGAAACTTTTCGGAAAATAGAATTTTCAGACTCTATTTCTTCTTTAAAAACCTTTAACAATCTCTTTTCAATAGAGTAAAAAGAAGAATTTTTTCCTTGATCCATATAGGATATTTTTTTATCTGATGTAAAGGTTTTTATAATAGTATTTTGCAATTTATAAACCTCTTCTTGGCTTTATACCAATAAACCACAAACAAAGTCAATTTTGTCAAAAATGTTACAAAATATTCAGAATTCTTTACACCGGCGTTTAAAAATATACTTATCCAAATCCTTCATAATGTCTGCTAAAGTTACTTTTTCAACTCATTTTCCATTGAATTTTGGACTTAACAAACATGCCGATTTATTCTTTTGTTGCTGCTATTTGAAAATCTACTGTATTATATCCGGAATTTGGTTTTCTGCCTTCACCGGACATTGTAATTTTGCAAGAATTTGGATTTGCATACCAGTAACCACCTTTTATTGCGTATCCAGAATTAGACAGACAGTGTCTTTCGAATTTGTCCTAATCCAATATATCAAGGATTAGAGTGATGTAAATCTAAACGCAAAAGATGCAATAGCAGAAAAAATATTTTGTGAGCATTTTGTGAGCATTTAAGAAATTAAGAGGAACACCCTAAAAAAATAAAAGGCTCAAAAGCCTTTAAAAAAACGGAGTAACAGGGATTTGAACCCTGGATGCAGGTATAACCCACATAACACCTTAGCAGGGTGCCGCCTTCAGCCACTCGGCCATTACTCCGTATATACGGTAAACATTTACCGGTAAATTAATTATAGCACAAATATATTTTTTTTAAAAGAGGCTAAAAATTATTTTTTAGTTTATAATAGAATATATAGGAGAAAAAATATGACAATACGAATTGCAGACAAAGAATTCACCTCAAGATTAATGGTTGGAACAGGGAAATTTGATGATTTTGATACTATGGAAAAAGCTCATAAAGCGAGCGGTGCAGAAATAGTTACCGTTGCTATCAGAAGAGTTGATATGAATGCCCCTGGTCATGTAGGGCTTATGGATCACATAGATTTAAATAAGTACTGGCTTTTGCCTAACACAGCCGGATGCACAACCGCAGAAGAAGCAATACGTGTTGCAAGACTATCAAAAGCAATGGGGATAAATAACTGGATTAAGCTTGAAGTAATACCCGACCCTGCATATTTGATGCCCGATCCGATTGCAACTTTAGAAGCAGCAAAAATTCTCGTTGATGAAGGCTTTACTGTTTTACCCTATATAAATGCAGATCCTATCCTGGCAAAAAGGCTTGAAGAAATCGGCTGTGCAACAATTATGCCTCTCGCATCGCCTATTGGATCAGGTCAGGGAATTAAAACCTTAGAAAATATTAAAATCATTATTGAACAGGCAAATGTTCCTGTTGTTGTAGATGCCGGAATTGGTGTACCGTCTGACGCAGCAACAGTTATGGAATGCGGCGCCGATTTTTGTTTGATAAATACTGCAATAGCAAAAGCCAAAGATCCCGTTAAAATGGCCGAAGCATTTAAATACGGTGTTATGGCAGGTAGAATTGCATATGAAGCCGGCAGGATGCCCAAAAGAGAAATTGCCGCAGCATCTTCTCCCCTTGTCGGAATTGTTGGAAAAAATTAACGAAAGGCCCAAAATTATGATAGAAATGAAAGTTATGGGTATAGCCCTCGATACAAGAACAGGTTCCCCTATTGTTGTCCTCCATGATAAAGACAATAGAAAAGCACTGCCTATCTGGATAGGCTCAGCTGAGGCAAGTGCAATTATCAGAAAAATTGAAAACCTTACTGTTACACGCCCTATGACTCATGACCTCATAATAAATATTATTGAAAAAGCAGGCTATGTTCTTGATAGAGTTGAAATTAACGATGTAGAAAAAGAAACTTATTTTGCAACACTATTTTTAAAAGATGAGAATGACAATTATATAGAAATTGATTCAAGACCATCCGACGCTATTGCTATAGCAATTAGAGTTGATGCGCCAATATTTGTTACGGCAAACGTACTCTCTAATGGATCAGTGTCTACTGATACAGCAAAGGATGAAGAAGAAGCTCAAGAATTCAAAAACTTTATCCAGAGTATTAAGCCCTCTGACTTTGCCAAACTAATGAAAGACAACGAACACCACGAAAGTGATCAGTAATTAAGCAAGTAAGTCTAATTTGTTAGCATACGGTGTAGAACAAAACTCAGTGCTGCTAACCTGCGGGTGGATTTCTCTATCTTTTACCGAATGAACACCGGCAGCATTATTCAACTGTCTTGCCTGTGCATACTTTATGCTGTTAACATTATATAAATTCCCAAATTGTACTGCATTAACCGGCATAATTAAATCCCCAATTTTTCCCTATAATATAATAAAGTATTTGGGGAGCTAAAAATTGCCTAATTGTAAACAAATGTTACAACAGAAAAAAATTCTTTTCATAATTAAGATTGTACGTTGGATTCGCCGGAGAAAATTTTGGTATAAATACCCCTAACTGATCTTCATCTTCTTTTTTAAATCCGCATAGACCTATGATTCTGTCTTCATCTTTAAACAGCTTTTTTATAAAATCCATATATTCACCTTCTTTTTTTGTGTATAATGTTATTAATAATAAACTTTTAAAAGTCAAAAAAGGAGAAAAGTTATGGCAGAAAAAGTAACAAAAGAAATGAATATTATGGATATAGTACAAGCATATCCGCAAAGTATAGAAGTATTCCAAAGATACGGGCTTGGCTGCATAGGCTGCGCTGCCGCACGTTTTGAAAATCTTGAAGCCGGAGCTAGAGTTCATGGATTTGATCCGGATGCAATGGTTGCAGATATCAATGCCTTAATTGAAGAATAAATTTTTAAAAGAGGTTTTTAAAACCTCTTTTTTTATGACTTATTTAAAAAACCTGCCATAGTAGGCTTATTAGTAACTACACGCATAGAATCAGGTACTTGTGCTTGTTTAGCCATACTTTCCATTGATTGTTGTTTCTGTTCTGCAATACGTTGTTTTGTCATTTTTTCGCAATGCTTTGATATCCATATCATCAGCGCTGGAATCAGGAATATAGTTGATGCGAATCCAAACAGACTATTATAAGTTTTTGCGCGTTTTACAAGCGAATTACTTTCATCTGCAAGCTTCTTAATGATAGTTTTATATGCATCGGTATCTTTAGCCTTATCAAATGCTTTTATAATATCGTTAAGCTTCATACTCTTATCAGGTGTTTTTCCCAGAATTGTTGTAGCTGCTGCCTTGATATCTTTATCTATATTAAGCATTTTACCAACATTACCACCATTCTTATCAACAAACCGGAACATATCATTAATGCCGTCTTTGTAAGCAGCTACATTACTGTAGTTTGCACGGATTCTTGTATCATCCAGAACTTGAACTCCGCCTGACGGATATACATAATGCCATACCTTCTTTAATATTGATTCATTATGATTTTGAGGCTTAGTGTTTAAAGCAAGACCGGAAGTTTTTGCGAACACATCGGAAAAAGCTCTTGTAAGAATTTTAGCACCGAACAAAATTGACAGAAAACTTGTAATATCTCTGAACAATATTTCTTTTCTATCTGTATTACTTTGTGCATGTTTTAATCTCGGCGGCAAACAGAAACCAAACAGTAATGTAAGCATTGCCGGCATTGACATGGTTGCTCCGTCAAACTCAAATCCATCAGAAAAACCTTTAATAAACTTATTATCAGTAACGGTTTTACCGACTTTTGCCATTGCGCTACCAAGCCCGGTAAATGAAGGCTCGGCTTTTACCTTATTTTCAGCCTTTTCCTCTTTATTAGTATCTTTGGAAAAAGTCGGATGTGCAGTTTTATTTATATTCTGTTCAGGAACTATAAGACCGTCTAACCCCGGATCACGACCTTTTGTTACATGGTTATACAATTTAGGAATTACCGTATAGAAACCTACAACTGCAAGCCACATACTGACATTTGATAAAAATCTGGTTCCTGAACGTTGCTTACCTAATGTTTCAATAAACTTTTCGACATCCTGAGGCTGAATATTTTTAACGCTATTGACCTTTTTGCCCACTTGCTTTATAGCATCATTAGCATAATCATTCATATGTGAGGTTAAAGATTTAAAAGATGATGCAATCTTCTTACCTTCTTTTCCAGTGTACTCAGCAACCACCTTATCGCTTTCAGCACCCAGATATTTTTTACGAATACCGGCAAAATCCCTCAACAAATCATACTGCAAATCCTGCGCAGATCCCTCAACATGCTTACCGGTCAAATGCTTCCAAAAACCTTTCTTCGGTGCCTTCTCAGCCTTTATTAACTTATCAGCAAATGTATCTGCAGCGGCTTCCAGTTCTTCTCCACGCAATGCATTATTTGTAGAGGTTGACAACATATTTTTAAATACATTTTTATAAAACCCATGCTTTGTTAAAGCAGCATCGTTAAGGGTTGCAAGATTTGCTTTGGCATACTCACCAAATGTCGCACCCAAGCCGTTTATAAAATCTATGGGTACATTATTTGCTGACCCGGAAATTCTTTTAATTCCGGACATCAATACCGCCGGAATAATAAAGGCGCTTGGACCGCTTAAAATCTCTCGGGTGCCTTCCTTTTTAGCAAAATCCCAGTTCAATTGGCCAGTTTTATCATGGTTACGATATATGCCGGTTAAAACACGCGGACCGGCCATGCCAAGAAAATCCTGCATGATAAATGACGCGGCAAAACCACCCCTGTCAATTGCATCCATCAATGTAATTACCGGATTACCCATATTACCGAATGATACATTGTTATTTTTTATATTTTTTTTGTTATAAGCGCGATTTGGCTCTGATGTTGTTAACTGAACTGATTTTACTGACATGTCCCTACTAACTGTTACTATCTACACACATACTTTTTTAAAAAACTTACATTGACACTTATTGCTTTTTTTTACCTAATCTTTAAGAAACATTAACAAAAAAGATAAATGTATTTAATAAGTGTATTAATTATACTTAATACAAAATTATTTTGCAAGTCGCCTACTACATTTGTAACATTTAATTTACAATAACGTTAAAAAGCAGTTATAGAAGAAAAAATTATTACTATAATCGTAGCAGTATTTTAAAATTGACACATACGACTAAGTATAATAAACTAAAAAAATGGACGTAACAGTAATCGGAGCCGGACTTGCCGGCTCAGAGGCAGCAATACAACTTGCAAAAGCGGGCATAACTGTGGATTTATACGAAATGAGACCGGTTAAAACAACAGGAGCTCATACTGGTGACGATTGTGCAGAGTTTGTATGTTCTAACAGCCTTGGCTCAGCTGACGTAACCAATGCCAGCGGGCTTTTAAAAAACGAAATGGAACTTTTGGGAGGAGAACTGATAAAAATTGCTTATGCTTGCAGAGTTCCAGCAGGAAGTGCTTTAGCAATAGACCGAGAGCTTTTTTCTCAAAAAGTTACTGAAACAATAATAAACACCCCCAATATTAATCTTATACGCAAAGAGCTAACTGAAATTCCGCAAACTCCGACTATAATAGCAACAGGCCCCTTAACAAGCGATATATTTGCGGACAGCATAAAAGATTTTACCCAAAGTGAACATTTACATTTTTTTGATGCAATTGCCCCAATTGTGGAAAAAGACAGTATAAATTTTGATAAAGCCTTTTATGCTTCCCGATATGACAAAGGTGAGGCCTCTTATATCAATTGCCCTATGAACAAAGAAGAATATGAGAATTTTTATAACATATTAATAAATTCACCTGGTATTGAATTAAAATCCTTTGAAAAAAACGCCAAATTTTTTGAAAGCTGCTTACCTGTTGAAGTACTGGCTTCCAGGGGGATTGACACCTTAAGATTCGGCCCCATGAAGCCTGTAGGACTTGTAGATAAAAGAACCGGCAGAGAAAATTACGCGGTTGTACAATTAAGACAGGACAACTCTGCGAAAACATTATATAACCTTGTAGGCTTTCAAACAAACTTAAAATGGGGAAGCCAGAAGGAATTACTACATGCAATTCCCGGCCTGGAAAATGCAAATATCGTAAGATACGGCGTAATGCATCGAAACACTTTCATTAATTCGCCTAAAATTTTGAACGCAAGTCTTCAAACAAGAGAACGCCCTGATTTATTTTTTGCAGGACAAATTACAGGAACAGAAGGTTACACCGAATCAATTGCGACAGGTCTGCTGGCAGGAATAAATATGGCAAGATACTTGTCCGGAAAAGAACTTTTATATCTCCCCCAAGAATCAATGCTGGGCGCGCTTACTCATTATATAAGCAATCCTGAACATGAAAATTTTCAACCAATAAACTCAAACTGGGGTATATTACCGCCTGTAGATCTTCCTAAAAAAGAACGCAAAAATAAAAAACTTAAAGCCGAAAAAATGGCAGAACGGTCAATTAATGCCATAAAATCCATTTCGCAACCTTTGTTATAAAATTATCTAATTGCTGCCATATCTGCACAAAATATAATGGGAATTTAAATCTAATGGCAGCATGCATTCAGAAGTTTACCAATTATCTTAATTATGCATTTTCATCTAAACTCTGACCGGCAGTTTGTCCACCTTTTTTTACCTTTTTTTCTTCCATACCAAGAGCTCTAAGCATAGGATGAATTGTATAATGGCTTATTTGAGGCGCCAATATTGCCAAGCCCAAAACCGAACCAATTAAAGAGCCCAGTTCAATCGTACCTTTAATTAAAGGGTATTTTTCAGGATCTTTGTTATTTGTTAATTCTTCACGTAATCCGTCATGCATAAACTTTTGACGTGAGTGATCTTTAATTAATGTTGCACGCCGGTTTGTTATATTTTTAGATGCCAAATTATGATAATCAAGATATTCTGATGCATTTTTAAACTTGGCAAACTCAGGCTTGTTTTTAAAGAAAGTTTTCTTAGCCAGCGTAAAAGCACCTTTTTTAAATACAGGGGTAATAAGTGCCAAATATACGGCAAGACAGGTTGCCTGATATAGAAATTCTTTTGTGGCAGCATATTTTTTTGTATCCGGAGAAATATTATTGTCAATCAAAATAAACCCGGGTCTGCCTATTGATTTCAAAGTTGTTTCAATAGAAACAGAGGCTGTAGTATTTTGCGCAATATTTACCAGTGTAGAATTTGATAAACCATTTGCTATAGCACCAATCATACGCCACCTACTTTCATTCCACCCAATGATGTTTTATGGAAACTATTTAAGTACTTTAAGTTTTCATTATGCTGAAAATTTGGAGTATAAAACGTCACGGGCGTTTCATTTAAAGTGTTAATATCAATATGTTTTGGTTGGTTATTTTTTTGGATTACTCCCATTAAAGGTTTAATCGCAACGGAGCAAAGTGCAGGTATAACAAATAAGGCAGCACCGCATACTCCGATAAACATTAAGTTTTTATTAATTTTGGGCAAATTATTTTCTGCAAGTTTTCTAGCATTTTCAAAGGCTTTTGCTACTTCCGGTGTAATTCGGCCATTTTTATGCTGCTTATATATATCTTTGTTCATAAAATTTTTCGGCTTAGCCAGAGAATGTGCCAGTTTACCGGCCAATTCACCGCTTGCCCAATACACAGGAATAGCAATAATCTCCGTCATCCCCTCTCTGATTGCAGTATATTTTTTTGTCTCAGGATTCTCTTTTTTATCCATCATAGTAAAAATAGGACGACAGATTCCCTTGACAGTAGCAATTGCCATCACTACGTAAGTCGGTTTATTATTAGTACCAAGTTTAGTACATATTCTTTCCAGTATATTACCTGCACTCATTTCAATTATCTCAAGTCTGTAAATCTTAAAAATTGCTATCCGGATTTTATAATATTACAACAATTTTACAAAAGCAAGTTAATATTATATAATTAAATTATATAATAAAATGAACCTTTTTATTTGAATTTCGTTATATAAGTACAGAGGTTAAATATGAAAAACAAATGTACAAAATATGAGACTCTTTTTACTTTTGCAGATGAGAATACTTTGCAGGAACATCTGAAAACCTGTAAAGATTGCCAGGATGCAAATGCTAAAATGAATGCCGTTTCGGAATTAATAAAGGAGGTTCGACCATATTTTTTAAGGCACAAAAAAAATATCGCAAAGCTAAAAATAGCATGCGCCGTATTTGCAATGTGCCTGAGTGCTACAACATTATGTGTTATTAACTTTAACACGGATATCTCTGATACAATAAAATACGGTACGACATTAACAGCTGAGGACTTAGGTTTTCCTGTTGATTCATACGGATTTGTAATGGTAGAGTAGATGGATTTTAAAGAACTAATAAAGAAAAACCAAAATAGTGTCCAAAATATAATCAAACTTATAACAAAAGAAGAAAATGAAGACCTTGAACAAGAGGTCTACATAAGAGTATGGAAAAATTCAAAAAACTACTCTGAGCAGGGAACATTCAAAAGCTGGATAACTACAATCGCCAAAAATGTTTCAAAAGACTATCTTAAATCTTCGTACCGGAAAAATTTAACCAACTCAACTTCAGATGATGATGTTTTATATTCAATAAAAGACAGAAAGGAGACGCCTGAATTAAAAATAATAAAAAATGAAAGACAAACTCAGATTATAAATGCAATAAATTCACTTAAACCAAAGTTTAAACAAGTAATAATGCTTTGTGAAATTCAAGGTTACAGCTATGAGGACTGCGCTCGCAAATTAAAATGTCCTGTTGGCACTGTAAAGTCAAGAATTTTCAATGCAAAAAAAGAACTAGCTGAAAAGTTAAACAATTTAATACAAGAAAGGATGGATTGATGAAAAAAGTACTAATTATAGCAAGCCTTCTGGCATTTTCAATGACAGCAGTTCTCGCTGCTGATACCGAAACCGCAACATCGGATAACTCTATCAGTACAACTACCGAACAAACAATCGTTCAACCGGCAGAGCAACCGGACACAA
>CAYYAG010000006.1:18869-19109 GCA_964470005.1 uncultured Muribaculaceae bacterium | reverse complement strand
ATCAGTACAACTACCGAACAAACAATCGTTCAACCGGCAGAGCAACCGGACACAACGCAAAAACCAGCTGGTGGACAGGGCTTTGGGCAAACTCCACCTCAGAATATGGGTCAAAGACCTGATGGTGATCAGAATTCAGAACAAACTCCACCTCAGAATATGGGTCAAAGACCTGATGGTGGTCAGGATTCAGGACAAACTCCGCCTCAGAATATGGGTCAAAGACCTGATGGTGATCAG
>CAYYAG010000006.1:15763-18769 GCA_964470005.1 uncultured Muribaculaceae bacterium | reverse complement strand
GATTCAGGACAAACTCCGCCTTCCAATATGAGACAAAGACCTGATGGTAATCAGGATTCAGGACAAACTCCGCCTTCCAATATGAGACAAAGACCTGATGGTAATCAGGGTTTCAGACAGGCTCCTCCTCAGAATATGGGTCAAAGACCTGGCGGTAATCAGGGTTTCAGACAGGCTCCTCCTCAGAATATGGGACAAAGACCTGGCGGTAATCAGGGTTTCAGACAGGCTCCTCCTCAGAATATGGGACAAAGACCTGGCGGTAATCAGGGTTTCAGACAGGCTCCTCCTCAGAATATGGGTCAAAGACCTGATGGAAAACAGAACATCAAACAAAAAAATAAAAACAAACAGGATGTAAAAAGAGGTAATTCCCATAAAGCATTTACTTCTAATGATAACACAGAAGACAACAGCCTTAAATCTCAAGAATAACAAGGAATTGTTTGAAATACAAAATAAAAAAGAAAGGATGAATTCATGAAAAAGACACTGATTATCGCAAGCCTTTTAGCATTTTCAATGACGACCGTTCTGGCTGCTGATACTACACTTACAACAAAAGAAACATCTGCACAGGTTCCAGCTGCTGCACAGACAGAAGTTCAACCACCCAGAGCAACAGAATTTGGTCAAAGACCACCTCAAAGGCCTGATGTAAAAAGAGAGCCGTTTGAACAACGCTTGAAACTTACAGAAAAACAAAAAACAAAAATCAAAGAAATGCAACAAAAAGATCGTGAAAGTATGAAGCCTATTATGGAACAAATTAATGCTAAACGTCAAGAAGCTGATGCTATAAAGCGTTCCCAAATAGCTGTTGAAGATCAAAAAGCACAGCTTGATAAAATTAACTCCGAATTAGAATCTCTCAATAAACAAGCACATGAGCTTCGTATGAAAAACATGAAAAATTTTGAATCAGTTCTTACCAGAAAACAGAAAAAAGAACTTAAAAAAATAAAAAAAGAAGGCAGGGAACGTTTTGAACGTGAACACAAACGTCCGCCTATGGGACCTGATTTCAGACAACCAAGAGGTGATTTCAGACCTCCTATGGATCCTCAAAACACCGGTGAACTCGCTCCACAGCCTGCTGCCAAATAATAACACTATCATCTCCATAAACCTAAAGACTGGCTTTTGTCAGTCTTTTTGGTGTATAATTTTTTCATGAACAGTCTGATTAAAAAAGCTGAAAAACTTCATACACTTACCAGAACAGAAATTATGGATTTGTTAAATGATAACACCGTGAATGAAGATCTTTTCCGTACTGCTGACAAAGTAAGAAGAGAATTTTTAGGTGATGACATTCATTTGAGGGCATTAATCGAATTTTCTAATATATGCTGCCAGAACTGTTTTTATTGTGGTGTGCGTGCAGAAAATAAAAATATTGACAGATACAGATTAACACCGGAAGATATAACCGAACTTGCCAGAAACGCTTTGCTAAGCGGATATAGAACAATTGTTTTACAATCAGGGGAAGATATATATTATACTGCAGAAGTTTTAGCAGGAATTATTAAAGAAATCAAAAAACATGACACCGCAATTACATTAAGTATTGGTGAACGAACTTATGAAGAGTATAAGATACTAAAAGATGCCGGAGCAGACAGATTTTTACTGAGAATTGAGACAACCGACAAAGAATTATATAAAAAGTTACACCCGAATATGGACTTTGAAAACCGCATAAGATGCCTAAAAGATTTAAAAACTCTCGGATATGAAACAGGAACCGGATGCCTTGTAGGACTCCCCGGCCAAACAACAGAGTCGCTCGCAGATGATATTTTATTTTTTAAAGAGCTTGATGCGGATATGATAGGGCTGGGGCCATTAATACCGCATAAAGATACCCCTCTGAAAAACGTTAAAGCTGACGGTTTTTGGCTATCACTAAAAGTTTTGGCAATAACCCGACTTTTAATGCCGGATATTAACATTCCCGCAACAACAGCAATGGAAACTATCCAGAAAAATGGACGGATTCTTGCACTGCAAAGTGGTGCAAATGTTGTTATGCCAAATGTTACTGATGAATTTCACCGCTGCCGCTACGAAATTTATCCGGGTAAAAAATCCGTAGATTATACAAATTTAAAAGAAACTTTCACTCAAATAGGCAGATTTATTTCAAAAGATAAAGGTTTTAGAAAAAAATAATATAGGGAAAACAACTATGAAAATAGCAGAAGATTTAACAGAATTAATAGGCAACACACCGCTTGTAAGAATAAATAAACTTTCAAACGGAAACATTTTTGCTAAAGTAGAAAGCTTTAATCCGGCCGGATCCGTAAAAGACCGCCCCGCGCTTAATATGATAAAAAAAGCCGAACAGCAGGGATTAATAAATAAAAATACCGTAATAATTGAACCCACAAGCGGAAACACCGGTATAGGGCTTGCAATGGTTTGTGCAATAAAAGGCTTCAGATTGATTTTAACAATGCCGGAAACTATGAGTATTGAACGAAGAAAACTTTTAAAAGCTTACGGGGCGGAATTAGTTTTAACAGAAGGTGCAAAGGGCATGCAGGGTGCTGTTGATAAAGCCATTGAATTAAGCAAGAAATATCCGAATTCTTTTATTCCACAGCAATTTGACAACCCGGCAAACCCTGAGGCTCACATTAAAACAACCGCCGAAGAAATCTGGCAGGATACTGACGGAAAAGTTGATGTAATAGTCGCAGGGGTCGGAACAGGCGGCACAATTTCCGGCATCGCAAAAGGGTTAAAAACTCATAACCCTGCAATAAAAGCAATTGCTATTGAGCCGGAAAGCTCACAAGTTTTAGCCGGGAAGCAATCCGGAACACACAAAATCCAAGGAATTGGCGCAAATTTTATTCCCAAAAACTTTGACAGAAGCGTTGTTGACGAAATTATTCCGGTTAGTGATGAAAATGCAATAAAAACAACAAAAGAACTTGCAACACAGGAAGGGATTTTATGCGGGATTTCATCGGGCGCTGCAATGTTTGCTGC